>NZ_JAUQOO010000008.1:0-240794 GCF_030580745.1 Pseudomonas serbiensis | reverse complement strand
AAAATAAACTAATAATATAAAAAATATATTAAGTATAGAGGGTTGTATCGGTGTGGTGGGTGGGTGTGCGGGGGGGGGGGCGCCCCCCCCCCCCAACAGACCCAGCTGTAACAAACGTGGACCCAGAGCACGACGTGCAGCCGGTAAAGACTTCACCAGTGAAACACAGAGCAGGTTTTTAGGAGCGCTGTAATGCCCGAGATAGACATCTATCACTTTTTCCAACAGCTGGTTAATGGCATGACCATTGGCAGCACTTATGCCTTGATCGCCATCGGTTACACCATGGTTTACGGCATCATCGGCATGATCAACTTCGCCCACGGCGAGGTGTACATGATCGGTTCCTACGTGGCGTTCATCGCCATCGCGGGCCTGACGATGATGGGCCTTGGCAGCTTGCCGCTGCTGATCACCGCTGCCTTCGCCGCGAGTATTGTCGTAACCAGTGCCTATGGTTATGCCATCGAGCGTGTGGCCTATCGGCCATTGCGTGGCAGTAACCGGTTGATCCCTCTTATTTCCGCCATCGGCATGTCCCTTTTCCTGCAAAACACCGTATTGCTTTCGCAGGACTCCAAGGACAAGTCGATTCCCAACCTGATTCCCGGCAACTTCGTGTTCGGCTCTGCCAGCACCCATGAAGTCGTGATCTCGTACATGCAGGTGCTGATTTTCATCGTGACCGTGGTCGCGATGCTCGGCCTGACCTGGTTCATCTCCCGTTCTCGCCTGGGTCGCGCCTGCCGTGCCTGTGCCGAAGACATCAAGATGGCCAACCTGCTGGGTATCAACACCAACAACATCATTGCCCTGACCTTCGTCATCGGTGCAGCCCTGGCGGCCATTGCTGCCGTGCTGCTGAGCATGCAATACGGCGTGATCAACCCCAACGCTGGCTTCCTGGTCGGTATCAAGGCGTTCACCGCTGCGGTACTGGGCGGTATCGGCAGCATTCCCGGCGCCATGCTGGGTGGTCTGGTACTGGGCATAGCCGAGGCATTCGGCGCTGACGTTTTCGGCGATCAGTACAAGGATGTCGTTGCGTTCAGTCTTCTCGTATTGGTGCTGTTGTTCCGGCCGACCGGCCTGCTTGGCCGTCCGGAGGTTGAAAAAGTATGACCAAGAATCTCAAGTCGGCGTTTTTCAGCGCCTTGCTGGTGCTGGCTGTCGCCTATCCGGTGCTGGGACTGAAACTGGAAATCGTCGGGGTAAACCTGACGGTCATTGGTGCCAGTACCACAACCGTGACGATCATCCTGGCCTGTGCCGCGCTCATGTTCGTGCGCGTGCTGTTCCATGAGCAGATATCGGCCGCCTGGCGCTCGTCGCCAAGTCTGCCGAGCGTACCGTCCAAGGCCAGTAACTTCCTGACACTGCCGAGCACACAGCGCTGGATCATTCTGGCTCTGGTAATGGTCGCGCTGGTCTGGCCGTTCTTCGGCTCCCGTGGCGCGGTGGATATTGCGACACTGATCCTGATCTACGTGATGCTGGGCCTGGGCCTGAACATCGTGGTCGGTCTGGCCGGTCTGCTGGACCTGGGTTATGTCGGCTTCTATGCCGTCGGTGCCTACAGCTACGCCCTGCTCTCGCACTACTTCGGCCTGGGTTTCTGGATCTGCCTGCCGATTGCCGGGCTGATGGCTGCGCTGTTCGGGTTCCTGCTGGGCTTCCCGGTACTGCGTCTGCGCGGTGACTATCTGGCCATCGTGACCCTGGGCTTCGGTGAAATCATTCGTCTGCTGCTGCGCAACATGACCGAATTCACCGGCGGCCCGAACGGCATCAGCAACATTGAAAAACCAACGTTTTTCGGCCTGACGTTCGAGCGCAAGGCGGCTGAAGGCATGCAGACCTTCCACGAGTTCTTCGGCCTGACCTACAACTCGATCAACAAGGTGATCTTCCTCTATCTGGTTGCCCTGCTGCTGGCTCTGGCCGCGCTGTTCGTCATCAACCGCCTGCTGCGCATGCCTATCGGCCGTGCCTGGGAAGCGTTGCGTGAAGACGAAATCGCCTGCCGGGCTCTGGGCCTGAATCCGACGGTCATCAAGTTGTCGGCCTTCACCCTGGGTGCTGCGTTCGCAGGTTTCGCCGGTAGCTTCTTCGCCGCCCGTCAGGGTCTGGTGACGCCGGAGTCCTTCACCTTCATCGAATCGGCAATCATCCTGGCCATCGTCGTCCTTGGCGGCATGGGCTCGCAGCTTGGTGTCATCCTCGCTGCCATCGTGATGATCCTGCTGCCCGAGTTGATGCGTGAATTCAGCGAATACCGCATGTTGATGTTCGGTGCCATGATGGTGCTGATGATGATCTGGCGTCCTCAAGGTTTCCTGCCTATGCAGCGCCCTCACATGGAGCTGCGTAAATGAGCCGTCCATTACTGCAAGCCTCGGGTCTGAGCATGCGCTTTGGTGGCCTGCTGGCCGTCAACGGCGTTGGCCTGACCGTCAATGAAAAGCAAGTCGTGTCGATGATCGGCCCCAACGGTGCCGGCAAGACCACGGTCTTCAACTGCCTGACCGGGTTCTACAAGCCGACCGCGGGCACCATCCTGCTCGATGGCGAGCCGATCCAGGGCCTTGCCGGCCACGAGATCGCTCGCAAAGGCGTGGTCCGTACCTTCCAGAACGTGCGTCTGTTCAAGGACATGACCGCCGTGGAAAACCTGCTGGTCGCTCAGCATCGCCACCTGAACACCAACTTCCTGTCCGGCCTGTTCAAGACCCCGGCGTTCCGCAGAAGCGAACGCGAGGCCATGGACTATGCCGAACACTGGCTGGAAGCAGTGAACCTCAAGGAGTTCGCCAACCGGCCAGCTGGCACTCTGGCTTATGGTCAGCAACGTCGTCTGGAAATCGCCCGCTGCATGATGACCCGTCCGCGCATCCTGATGCTCGACGAGCCGGCAGCCGGCCTGAACCCCAAGGAAACCGAAGACCTCAAGGCACTGATCGGCGTGCTGCGTAACGATCACAACGCCACGGTATTGCTGATCGAGCACGACATGAAACTGGTCATGAGCATTTCCGACCATATCGTGGTGATCAACCAGGGCACGCCTCTGGCCGACGGCACACCACAAGAGATCCGCGACAATCCTGAAGTGATCAAAGCCTACCTGGGGGAAGCGTAAATGCTGCAGTTTGAAAACGTTTCCACCTTCTACGGCAAGATCCAGGCGCTGCACGACGTCAACGTCGAAGTACGCAAAGGCGAGATCGTCACCCTGATCGGGGCCAACGGCGCGGGCAAGTCCACGCTGTTGATGACCCTGTGCGGATCACCTCGCGCCCACAGCGGCAGCATTCGCTACATGGGCGAGGAACTGGTGGGGCTGGAATCCTCGATCATCATGCGCAAGAGCATCGCGGTCGTGCCGGAAGGCCGTCGCGTGTTCGCACGCCTGACGGTCGAAGAAAACCTGGCCATGGGCGGTTTCTTCACCGAAAAGGGTGACTATCAGGAGCAGATGGACAAGGTTCTGCACCTGTTCCCTCGTCTCAAGGAGCGCTTCACCCAGCGCGGCGGCACCATGTCTGGCGGCGAACAGCAGATGCTTGCCATCGGCCGTGCGCTGATGAGCAAGCCCAAGCTGTTGTTGCTGGACGAGCCGTCGCTGGGCCTGGCACCGATCATCATTCAGCAGATTTTCGAGATCGTCGAACAACTGCGCCGTGATGGCGTGACCGTGTTCCTGGTGGAGCAGAACGCCAACCAGGCCCTGAAAATCGCCGACCGCGCCTACGTTCTGGAGAACGGTCGCGTGGTGATGCAGGGTTCCGGGGAAGAGCTGCTGGTGGACCCGAAAGTCCGGGATGCCTACCTGGGCGGTTGATCTTTGGGTGTGGGAGCGGATTTATCCGTGAAGCTTCGCGAATAAATTCGCTCCCCCCCTCACAGCCCTTGTGATGAGGCGGCAGGCTGAGTAACGTGGCGGCTCTTATCTGGAGGCCTCCTCATGTCCGCTGTTCGTTCCGCCTTTGTATTCGCTCTCTTGCCGCTGTTCGCCGGGTGCCAGATGCTCGGGCTTCCACTGGGCAAGTCGCAGGATGCGCCCAAGGTGTCTACCGCTGGCATGATCCGCATGCAGGGCGACCTGACCGGTGAAAACGGGCAGTTGCTGTTCAAGCCATGCCATGAGCAACGTCGCTACGTGGTCAAGGATCGCGGCAACACCGGTATCCTTCAGGAAGCCGCCTCGCTGGCCGACAGCAAGGGCCAGGTGTTTGCCGATCTGCGTGGCAACTTCGTTGCCAGCAAGGCCGTCAACAGTGACGGGCAAGTGGACCTGTATCAGTTCTATCGCGTCGAACGTCCCGACCAGTCCTGCGAAGACCTCAACTTCAAGCGCCTGACCTTGCACGCCAGCGGCAACAAGCCTGCCTGGAACGTCAATGTCGGCGGCAAGGGCATGGTTCTGGAACGTGAGGGTCAGGAAGCGCTGGCCTTCCCCTATCTTGAAGAACAACTGCCCGATGGCAGCTTCAGCGTCAGTACCGAAGCCAACAATCAACGCATCGAACTCTGGGTGACGCCTCAGCGTTGCGTCGACAGCGTCAATGGATCGGTGCAGCACCTGTCGGCCGAACTGCGCGTCAACGGTCAGACCCAGCGTGGCTGCGGGTATTACGGTGGTTCGCGTAACGATTGATGCGGCATCGGGCCAGCCGACTCGCCGTGACAGGGGTTCAGCGCTTATAATCGCCGGTCTTGTAGTGCTGTCGGGCTGAACCTGCGGCCCGAAAACTGGACCCCTTAATGTTACGAATCACCGAACTCAAGCTGCCGATCGATCACCCGGACGAAGACCTGCGCGCTGCCTTGTTGCAGCACCTGGGTATCGACAGCAGCGAACTGCTGGACTTCACCCTGTTCAAGCGCAGCTACGATGCGCGCAAGAAGTCCTCCGAGCTGTTCTTCATCTACACCATCGATTTCCAGGTGCGCGACGAAGAAGCCCTGCTGCGCAAACTGGCCAATGACCGCCATGTCGGCCCGGCGCCGGACGTCAGCTACAAAGTCGTGGGCCATGCTCCTGCGGATCTGAAAGAGCGCCCGATCGTGGTCGGCTTTGGCCCCTGCGGGATTTTCGCGGGCCTGCTGCTGGCACAGATGGGCTTCAAGCCGATCATTCTTGAGCGCGGCAAGGAAGTACGCCAGCGCACCAAGGACACTTGGGGCCTGTGGCGCAAGAAGATCCTCAACCCGGAATCCAACGTGCAGTTTGGCGAAGGCGGCGCCGGGACCTTTTCCGACGGCAAGCTCTACAGCCAGATCAAGGACCCCAAATTCCACGGTCGCAAGGTTCTGCACGAATTCGTGAAAGCAGGCGCACCGGAAGAAATCCTCTACGTCAGCAAACCCCACATCGGCACCTTCCGTCTGACGGGCGTCGTTGAAAACATGCGTCAGCAGATCGAAGCCCTGGGCGGCGAAGTGCGCTTCCAGCAGCGTGTCACCGACTTGCTGATCGAAGATGGCCAGTTGCAGGGCGTAGAGCTGGACAGCGGCGAACGCATCGAGTCGCGCCATGTGATTCTGGCCCTGGGTCACAGCGCCCGCGATACGTTCCGCATGCTGCACAGCCGTGGCGTGTACATGGAAGCCAAGCCGTTTTCGGTGGGTTTCCGTATCGAGCACCCGCAATCCCTGATCGACCGTGCCCGCTTGGGCAAGTATGCCGGTCACCCGAAACTGGGCGCTGCCGATTACAAGCTGGTGCACCACGCCAGCAACGGTCGTTCGGTGTACAGCTTCTGCATGTGCCCTGGCGGTACTGTTGTGGCGGCGACCTCCGAGCCAAACCGGGTGGTCACCAACGGCATGAGCCAATACTCGCGTAACGAGCGCAACGCCAACTCGGGCATCGTGGTCGGCATTACCCCGGAAGACTATCCGGGCAGCCCGCTGGCCGGGATCGAGCTACAGGAACGCCTGGAATCCCACGCCTTCCTGATGGGTGGCAGCACCTACGAAGCGCCTGCGCAACTGGTCGGCGACTTCATTGCAGGCAAGGCTTCCACCGAGCTGGGCAGCGTCGAGCCGTCCTACAAGCCAGGCGTAAAACTGATGGACCTGGCTGACGCCCTGCCCGCTTACGCCATCGAAGCCATTCGCGAAGCATTGCCTGCGTTCGACAAGCAGATCAAAGGCTTTGCCCAGCATGATGCGATCCTGACCGGCATCGAAACCCGCACCTCCGCCCCACTGCGCATCACCCGCGGTGCAGACATGCAGAGCCTGAACGTCAAAGGCCTGTACCCGGCAGGTGAAGGTGCCGGTTATGCCGGCGGCATCCTGTCGGCAGGCGTGGACGGTATCCGGATTGCCGAAGGGCTGGCACGCAACATGTTGGGGATTGAATAAAATCCATCCGCTGCAGGATCGAATTCATTCGCAAACTCTTCGCGAATGAATTCGATCCTACAAGCCTGCTCGCAGCACACCCTCGGGCAAGGCCTTGCCTTGCTCGGCACAGGCTGCAATACCCTCGATCAGTCCCGCCAGTTCATACCCCTGAGCCTTGAGCCAGGCCTCATCGTAATACGTGCTGGCATAGCGCTCGCCGCCATCGCACAAAATCGCCACAATCGAGCCCTTCTCTCCCGCTTCGACCATCTGCCGGGCCGCCAGCAGCGCGCCGATCAGGTTGGTGCCGCTGGACCCGCCGACCTTGCGCCCCAGTCGCCGGGCCAGGTAATGCATGGCCGCCAGCGACAAGGCGTCCGGCACCTTGACCATGGCATCGATGACATTGGGCAGGAACGAGGCCTCGACACGCGGCCTGCCGATACCTTCGATGCGTGACCCGCACTCCAGACGCAAGCTGGCATCGCCACTGCGGTAATAATCGAAAAATACCGAGCGCTCGGCATCGGCACACAGAACACGTGTAGGGTGCTGGCGATAACGAACGTAGCGCCCCAGGGTTGCGGTCGTGCCGCCCGTGCCTGGGCTAGAGATCAGCCAGCTCGGTTCTGGATGCTTTTCAAAACGCAGTTGCTGAAAGATCGACTCGGCAATGTTGTTGTTCGCCCGCCAGTCAGTAGCCCGCTCGGCATAGGTGAACTGATCCATGAAATGCCCGCCGGTTTCCCGCGCCAGTCTTTCGGACTCGGCATAGATTTGCGTCGGGTCCTGGACCAGATGGCTCTTGCCGCCATAGAAGGCAATCTGATCGATCTTGGCCTGGGAAGTACTCGCCGGCATGACCGCCACGAACGGCAAGCCCAGCAAACGGGCGAAGTAAGCCTCGGAAATCGCCGTGGAGCCGCTGGACGCTTCGATAACCGGCGCTCCGGCCTTGAGCCAGCCGTTGCACAGCGCATACAGAAACAACGAACGCGCCAGACGATGCTTGAGACTGCCGGTGGGGTGACTGGACTCGTCCTTGAAATAAAGCTCCACGCCGGGTAGCCCGGGCAGTGGCAAGGGAATCAGGTGAGTATCGGCGCTGCGCTGGAAGTCGGCTTCGATGATGCGAATGGCTTCACGGGACTAGGGGCGGTTATCGATCATTTACTGACTTCTCTTTCCAAAATATCCGGAAGTTACATAAAGATAATGAGAACGCGATTTTAGGAAATACCCTACAACCAAAACAGGCACAGTTAGGAATTAATAAGTTACATAATTGTTAGACTTCAAAGGCTGCAAACGGGCCGTTACCTTTAGAACCAAAACGAATATAACTTTTGTTTTAACCCTTGCAGGTAAACGGTAGGGTAGCGGGCTTTTCCTTGAAGACCATGGAGCATAACCGCACCGATGCGAAATACGATCATACGTTTCTTTCAACTTGAGGCAGCAGGCGGTTTGCTGCTGATCGCTGCTGCTGCGCTGGCACTGATTATCAACAACTCCCCGTTGTCGTGGCTGTACAACGAATTCCTCAATATTCCGGTAGTGGCACAGATAGGCGCGATAAAAATCGCCAAGCCGTTGTTGCTGTGGATCAACGACGGCTTGATGGCCCTGTTCTTTCTGGTCATCGGGCTTGAAGTCAAACGCGAAGTACTTGAGGGGCATCTGTCCCGCCCCTCACAGATAGTGCTGCCCGGCGCAGCAGCCATTGGCGGCATGGTCGTTCCGGCACTTATCTATTACGCACTCAACAAGGACGACCCGACAGCCTTGGGCGGCTGGGCCATTCCCATGGCCACCGATATCGCTTTTGCCCTGGGTGTTCTCGCGCTGCTCGGCAAGCGCGTGCCGGTATCGCTCAAACTGTTTCTCATGACCCTCGCCATCATCGACGACCTCGGCGCGATCATCGTCATTGCATTGTTTTATTCGGGAGAGCTGTCGAACCTGTCGCTGATATTAGCCGGTGCCGCCATCCTGGCCCTGATCGTGATGAACAGGCTCGGCGTGGCAAAGCTGGGGCCTTATCTGCTGGTCGGTCTGGTGCTCTGGGTGTGCGTACTCAAAAGCGGCGTGCATGCGACTCTGGCAGGCGTGGTGCTGGCATTCTGCATACCGCTGCGCATCAAGGAGGTAAAGGCTTCACCGCTACTGAGCCTGGAACATGGGCTGCACCCGTGGGTCGCCTATGGAATCCTGCCGCTCTTCGCCTTTGCCAATGCCGGTGTTTCGCTGACTGGTGTCACTCTGGACAGCTTCACGCATCCAGTACCGATGGGGATTGCAGCAGGCCTGCTACTGGGCAAGACGCTGGGGGTATTCGGGCTGACCTGGCTGGCGATACAGACCGGTATGGCGAAACTGCCGAACGAGGCGAACTGGGGGCAGGTACTGGGCGTTTCGATCCTGTGCGGTATCGGCTTCACCATGAGCCTGTTCGTCGGCTCACTGGCTTTCGAGTCCGGCACGAGTGATTACGCGGGTGTGGACCGCATGGGCATTCTGACCGGCTCCATACTTTCGGCATTGATCGGTTATGGCGTCATGCTGATGTCTAGCAGGCAACCCAGGCAATAACCGCCATAACGAGAAAACCCGAGCCAGGCTCGGGTTTTCTTTCACAGCATGAAAAACAGATCAGTGCGTCACACGGCTCGTGCCATTGACGGTCATGATGCGAACACGCTCGCCCACACGGAAAATCTCGTTTTCCTGAACCTGCTGTACATAGGCACGCATGCTGCCGTCGTCTTCACGCACGGTGATTTCGACACCCTGAGTACGGGTCAGACCTTCTTCAGTCATGGAACCGAGCAAACCACCAGCAACCGCACCGACTACCGCAGCAACCACGCTACCGCGCCCGCCGCCGATGGCGCTACCGCCCACACCGCCGACAATTGCACCGGCACCTGCGCCGATTGGCGTCTTGGTGCCTTCGATTTTGACAGGTCGCAGAGATTCGACAGTACCCAGGCGAACGGTCTGTACAGTCCTGGCTTCGTCACGGGAGTAGGAATCACCGGTGAGATTCGAGGTACAGCCGCCCAGTGTCAGTGCCATCGCTGTGAACGAGGCGACCAGAAAAGCAGACTTGCGCATAAAGGCATCTCCAAAGGAACAAGTGGCCATTAGACTCCGCGCCATCGGCGCTGTCACTGCCCTGCTCCTGCAATTTAAGTTCATTCAGGCGTCATACAGCGACGTGCCATGTAACGCTATGATGATCTGGTAACAGGATAATTCCCGCCTTAACCTTTAAATAAAAGCTCAGGGCGCCAAACGCTCACGTATCCATTGATCGTCTATCAAACGATAGTTCAAACGATCATGCAAACGGCTTGGACGTCCCTGCCAGAATTCGATCCGCTCAGGTAAAAGACGATAGCCGCCCCAGTGATCCGGGCAATGCGGCTGTGTATCGAGAAAACGCTGCTCCGTCTGTTTGATCATGCCTTCAAGCTGCGCACGATCGGCAATCACCCGACTTTGCGGCGATGCCCAGGCGCCCAGACGACTGCCCAATGGACGAACCTGGAAATACGCATCTGACTCTTGCGCACTGACCTTGACCACGCGCCCTTCAATACGCACCTGACGCTCCAGGGTCGGCCAGAAGAAGGTCATGGCTGCAAATGGGCGAGCAGCCAGTTGCTGCCCCTTGGCGCTGTCGTAGTTGGTGAAGAACGTGAAGCCCAGAGTATCCAGCCCCTTGAGCAGCAGAACCCGGCAATGCGGACGCCCCTCCTCGTCGACTGTCGCCAGCGTCATGGCATTGGCTTCTACAGGTGCCTGCTCGGTCTTGACCGCTTCGTCGAACCATTTGTGGAACAGGGCAAAGGGTTCATCGGGAGCCTGCGCTTCGGTCAAACCATCGCGAGCATAATCACGGCGCATATCGGCCAGGGCTTGGGTCATGACAGGGTTCCTTCACCGAAATAATGCGAAGTCTGACCCGCTCACTCCCCTTCGGGAATGATACGGGTCAGCCAGACGATCAGTTGCTGGCCTGATCGCCGGTTTTCTTGGCTACGGTCTTGGCAGGAGCATCCTTGGCCGCAGTAGCTTTCTTGGCTGGCGCCGTGGCTTTGGCGGGCGCAGCTTTCTTGGCGGTGGCAGCCTTCGCAGGTGCAGCCTTCTTGGCCGTATCTTTCTTGGCAGGAGCCGCTTTCTTGGCGGGTGCTGGCGGGACAACAGGCTTGACGTCCTGAGTAGCGACCATGGTGGGCGCAGTCGGTGGCACGACATACTTGCTCATCAGCGCAACCATGGTGTCCTGCGGCGTCAGCAGGATTTCCACCCGACGGTTGAGCGAGCGACCCTGAGCGCTGTCGTTGGCAGCACGCGGCATCACGGCCCCCATGCCACGCAGGCTCAGGCGATTACGCTCCAGACCACTGAGGCGGAAGATCGCAGCAACGGATTGCGCCCGCTCCTGGCTGATTTTCTGGTTGGCAGCCATGACACCCGAAGTGTCGGCATGACCAAGAACCAGTACGGCAGTCTTGGGGTCACCTTCGACGAGCTTGGCCAGACGAGTGATAGGGCCGAGGGTCACTGGCAGCAACATGGCCGGACGGTCAGGGTTGAACGAGGTATCGACCGGCGCGGTAATGGCCAGCAGGTCTTCACGTCGCTCAAGCTCGAACGGGCTGTCCTTGATCGCCGCACGCAGGCGCGGCTCGTACTCGTCGAGCCAGGCCTGGGTGACTTTCGGATCGGGCATCGGCACGGCTTTAGGCTCGTCCTTCTTGCTATCGCTGCTACCGAACGGCCAGTACCACGGGTTGCTCTTTTCAGTCTTGGCGAGGGAATCAACCACAGCCGCCTTTTGAGGAGCCGGGGCAGACGCCGGAGCAGGAGCTTTTGCTACATCATCCGCTGGAGCATCCTTGCCAAAACCAAACTGCCACCAATGGCTGCCCGTATCGGCAACATCGGCAGAATCGGTTTTAGGGGTTTGGGCACAGCCAGTGACGGCAATACACAGGGCGAGAACGAGACTTTTATTGGATAACATGGATGACCCACAGCAGTATTGATGACAAGGGACGTAGGGACTTGGCTACGTCCGTATAACACGCATAAAGACTCAGTTGGAAAAAGAAACCGTCGTACGGTTCCTCTTACACCTCATTAACTGACAGTCGGTATGAAACAAGCACTTATGAGTGATAGTTACTGCAAACACTCACGCAGTGTCCTGACCAGTTTTTGTGCACGGGGGTCCATCAGCACATAAGGCCCCAGCGTGTGAGTGACAAAGCCGAAAGCGACCTCGTAATCGGGATCGGCAAAGCCCACTGAACCGCCTGCTCCCGGATGCCCGAATGCTTTCGGCCCCAGGCCATAAGTGGCGTTGGGCACATTGGGCTGGTCGAGCATGCAACCCAGGCCAAAGCGCGTGGAAGTCATCAGGGTCTTGTCCTGACCGACGCTGTGCTCGCGAGTCAGCTCATTGAGCAGTTCAGCTTCAAGCAGGCTGCCATCGAGCAGGCCACTATAGAAGCCGGCAAGGCTGCGCGCATTGCCATGGCCATTGGCAGCCGGTTGCTGCATGCGGCGCCATTCGGGCTTGTTGGTGCTGGTCATGATCGACGGCGGATTGGTGAAAGCCTTGGTGGCGATGGCGTCAGGCTCGCGCATGAGTGCTTGCAGCAGGCGCTGGGCAGCGTCGTCCCCCATATTCCCCTTGCTGCGAGCGATATGCGCCACCCGGTCGAATTCCTCGTCGGCCAGCCCGATATGAAAATCGAGCCCGAGAGGCCGTGCGATGCGGGACACGATGGACTCACCCGGCCCACGACCGTCGGCGCGACGCAACATCTCGCCCACCAGCCAGCCATAAGTGATCGCCGCATAACCATGCCCTTGGCCAGGAACCCACCAAGGCTGTTCGGCCGCCAGGGCTGCGGTCATGGTGTCCCACTCATAAAGGGCGGTTGCGGGCAGTTGCTCGCGCAGTGCCGGCAGACCAGCCTGATGGCACAGCAACTGGCGCAAGGTGATCGAGCCCTTGCCTGCGGCTGCAAATTCGGGCCAGAGCCGGGCGACGGGCTCATCGAGTTTCAGCTTGCCTTCATCCACCAGTTGCAAGGCGGCAACGGCAGCAAAAGTCTTGGTGCAAGAAAACAGGTTGGCAATGGTATCGCTGTGCCAGGCCTGGGTGCCGTCCTTGTCGGCGGTCCCCGCCCAGAGGTCTATGACGGTTTCGCCACCGACCTGAATGCACAACGCCGCGCCACGCTCCTGCGGGTCGTCGAAAAGCGCGGCGAAAGCTTCACGCACTGCTTCAAATTTAAGCTCGAAATAGCCCTGAATCTGCACCCGCTGGCTCCCACAAGACTGTTGCCTGAAAAGGCGTGCATTGTTTCAGCGATTGGCGACTTTGGGAACTGCCGCCACCCAGCAGATGCTTCAGGAAATTTCCCGATGAAACGGCGGCAGCGCATTGAGAATGGCCTTGCCATAGCGCTGCGTCACCACGCGCCGATCCAGCAACGTAATGGTGCCGCGATCCGCTTCGGTGCGCAGCAACCGGCCACAGGCCTGGATCAGACGCAAAGAGGCATCGGGCACGGCGATTTCCATGAACGGGTTGCCGCCTCGGGCTTCGATCCATTCCGCCAGCGCGGCCTCCACAGGGTCATCCGGCACCGCGAACGGAATCTTGGCGATGACCACGTGCTCGCAGTATGCACCGGGCAAATCCACACCCTCGGCAAAACTGGCCAGCCCGAACAATACGCTGGAATCGCCGCCATCGACCCGCGCCTTGTGCTTGTTGAGGGTTTCCTGCTTGGACAGGTTGCCCTGAATGAAGACCTGCTTGCGCCAGTCGCGGTCCAGGCCATCAAAGACATCCTGCATCTGCTTGCGGGATGAAAACAGCACCAGCGTGCCCCGTGAGCCTTCCACCAGATCCGGCAGTTCGCGAATGATTGCCGCCGTGTGTGCCACCGCATCGCGGGGGTCGGCCTTGAGGTCAGGCACCCGCAGTACGCCAGCGTCGGCATGATGGAACGGGCTGGGTACAATCGCCGTCACTGCTCCCTTGGGCAAGCCGGCACGCATGCGATAGCGGTCGAACTTTCCCAGGGCGGTCAGGGTCGCCGAGGTGACCAGAGCGCCATAGGCAATGTTCCAGAGATTGCGTCGCAACATTTCAGCCGCCAGGATCGGGCTGGCATTGACCTCGATATCGAACTGCGCGCCGCTGTCGGCCAGGGTCAACCAGCGCGCCATCGGCGGGCTGTCTTCCGGGTCTTCGGCGGTAAAGGCGGTCCACAGCTCCCAGTTGCCATGGGCACGGGCCAGCAGGCTGCCGAACAGCGGATACCACTCTTCGGCCTGATGACTGGCAATGCCGATATTCACCTCGCCATCCATGCCGTCCTTGAGCAGTTCGGTCAGGCGCGTGAACAGATCGTCCAGCCGCGCAAAGCCCTTCTTCAGCTCAATCCCCATCTCGCGAATATGCTCGGGAATGACACCGCCGACAAAACGATGGCGCGGGCGCTCACGCCCCTGCATGTCTTCACCGGCGCGGAAATCGGCCAGTTGCTCGCAGGCACCGAACATGAATTGCTGATGTCCCTTGATCTCACGCGCCAGTTCGGGAACCTGTTCGATCAGCTTGCCCAGATCGCCGGGCAGCGGGTGCTGAGCAAGCAGCTTGGCAAGGTTCTTGGCCGTCTGCTCCAGCCAGTCGGCCGTGGAGCGCAACCGGGTGTAGTGGGCAAAGTGGCCGATGGCCTTGTCCGGGAGGTGGTGAGCCTCGTCGAACACATACATGGTGTCGCGTGGGTCGGGCAGCACCGCGCCGCCGCCCAGTGCCAGGTCTGCCAGCACCATGTCGTGGTTGGTGACAATCACGTCCACCTTGCCCATGCCTTCGCGAGCCTTGTAGAACGCACACTGCTGGAAGTTCGGGCAATGGCGGTTGGTACACTGGCTGTGGTCGGTGGTCAGACGGGCCCAGTCCTGATCGGCCAGTTCCTGAGGCCAGCTATCACGGTCACCATCCCATTTATTGCCGGCCAGCTTCTGGAGCATGCTGGTGAAAAGCTTCTGGCTGGCTTCATCGACCTCGATCTTGAAGCCCTCCTCCTCGAACAACTGCGCGGTGGCGTTGGTCGCATCGCCTTCCTGCAACAACATGTCGAGTTTGGACAGGCACATATAGCGCCCGCGCCCCTTGGCCAGAGCAAAACTGAAGTTCAGGCCGCTATTGCGCATGAGGTCGGGCAGATCCTTGTAGACGATCTGCTCTTGCAGGGCGACGGTTGCCGTGGCGATGACCAGCCGCTTGCCCGCAGCCTTGGCCGCGGGGATAGAGGCGATGGCATAGGCTACGGTCTTCCCCGTACCGGTGCCCGCCTCCACCGCAACCACTGCCGGGTCGCCAGAACGCCGTCCCTCCTCATCGGTCTCGACATCGCCCAGCACCTTGGCGACCTCTGCGATCATCAAACGCTGGCCATAGCGAGGCTTGAGGCTCTTGGCTTCGAGGAAACGCGAGTAAGCGCCCTGTATCTGGGATTTTAATTCGGTACTGATCATTGGCTCGGGTTCGGCGGCACGGCAAAAAAGGCTGGATAAATTTTCAGTGGTTCCAAGTGGGCGCTATCATACCGCGCTAAATCCATCCGCGCAGAACGGAGTACCTGATGACTGCTTTCGCCCCTGTCTACACACTGCATGTTCTGGCTGTCCTGGTCTGGGTTGGCGGAATGTTTTTCGCCTGGATGGTCCTTCGTCCGGCTGTCGGCGCGGCACTGGAAGGTCCGCTGCGTCTGAAACTGTGGCTTCAGGTGTTTCCACGGTTCTTCGTCTGGGTCTGGGCAGCTATCGTGGTCTTGCCCATTACCGGCGTCGGCATGATCCAGTTGAACTTCACCAGCTTCGAGACAGCACCACGTTATGTGCAGGTCATGATGGGGCTGTATGTAGTGATGGTTGCACTGTTCTTGCGTATCCAGTCGTTACAGCTCCCGGAGTTGCAACGCGCAGTGGAGGCCGGACAGTGGGCCGAAGGTGCCGCTGCATTGGGCAGGATCAGGCGTCTGGTGGGGATCAATCTGATCGTTGGCCTGACTGTAGTTGCAATTGCGGCGGCCCGGCCGACTTTCTGAAAGGAAAAATCTGTCTTGAATATAAGCCAGGCCCGGCACAAGCATGCTCCGGGCCTGACGAAACGGCGTTACAGACGCTGTAGGCTCAATGCACCGGCAGGTCCTGCGGCACCTGGCTGCCCTACTTGCCCGGGTTTCCCCGGCTTGCCGCCATCGGCCCGATAGACGATACAGCCTTTGGATTCGCCACCCTTGCCCGGTTTGCCGCCCTCGCCACCCGGCCCAGGGGCACCGCCCTCGACGTTGACCTTGATACGCTCGGCAGCAAAACTCTGTGGCAGCTCCAGACGAACCTGAGCACCTGCCGCACCGTCATGGCCGTTACCGCCATTGTCACCGTCATAACCGCGACCCGCCTGCCCCCAGGTGCAACCCGGCGCCTGACCATTGCCACCATCAAGCCCTGCATAACCTCGCGCACCGGCACCGCCACGGGCATCGATCGACAGTTGCTCGGCGTTCAGGCTCTGCAAGCGCAGGATCAGATTGCGTCCCGGCAAGGCCGCTTTTTCAAAGGTCCCCGGTGCGCCACGCGCCATGATCTGGCTGCCAGAGGCCAATTCGCCATGACTGACGACGAGGCTGAAAGTCTGCGAACCCGGCACGATGGCGATACGTGCCTCATGCCCCAGCACCAGCTCACCGACCTTGACCTCGGTAATATTTGCCGGGATCAGCAAGGTGCCGTAATCCGCCACCTCCAGACGCTCGACCTGCAGAACGCTGCTGTTACCCGGCAGACGCATCAGGGAGTGCGCATCGACATTGATCGTCTGCGCCAAGGCCAGCGGGCTGAACAAGGCCGCCAGGAGAAAAAGGTTACGCATGAGTGGACTCCGCTGGACGACGACCTATGGCCTGGACATGGAAGATACCGAAAATGAGGATTTTCCCCCGATCACGCCACGGATGCCGGCGACCGCGCAGGCTGCCGTTGAACAGGATCAACTCAAGCAAATGAGTCAATAGCACCAGGCTGCCTGCCATATCGATCATGATGCCGAACGGACTGGGAGCCTCGATGACCGAATTGACCATCACCACCAGCCAGAACCCCAGCGTCAATACCTTGCCCAGCCCCCAAAACAGCTTCATCGCCTGCCCCCCATGGTCATGATGCGTTTACGAAAGCGAATTCTTCGCACGCTTTTTCGTTGCCGCAC
Organism: Pseudomonas serbiensis; assembly: GCF_030580745.1. Lineage (NCBI taxonomy): Bacteria > Pseudomonadati > Pseudomonadota > Gammaproteobacteria > Pseudomonadales > Pseudomonadaceae > Pseudomonas > Pseudomonas serbiensis. The sequence goes on along the minus strand of NZ_JAUQOO010000008.1, from coordinate 224,128 downwards.
AGTAGACGTCCTGTACACCAAATATGCCAGCGGTGGAGTGAAAAAAGACCGGACTGACGGCGGCATCGAGGCTGGGGCTTCCGGTTTTCAGGCCTGGCTGCTGGCCTTGCCCTCAATGACAGGCTGAACCACCGGTGCCGGGCGCTTGTACCACCAGACGCCCAGCAGCACGGCGGCGACGCCTACCCATTGCAGCGCGGCCAGCTTCTCGTCGAAAAAGAAGAAGCCGATCAGAATCGCGACCACCGGACGAGCCAGCGCCGAGACGGAGGCCAGCACCACGTCGACATGACGCAGCGCATAGGCCATCAACCCATGCCCCAGCAATTGGCTGATCAACGCCAACAGAGCAATCACCAGCCAGCCATAAAGGGTGTCCGGCAAAATCTGCTGACTGGTGACAAGGGCCACCGGCAACAGCAGCAAGGCACAGGTGAAGCTGTTCCAGATGATTATCTTGCGGGACGAGAAGCAGTCGCGCAGGGATTTGATCAGGATCAGATAGATCGCATAGAACAGCGCCGAGTTGAGGGCCAACAGGTCGCCAGTCACGCTCTGGCTGGAGAATGTCAGGCTCGCGCTGCCATCAAACACCAGCAGGCAGGCTCCCGCGATACTCAGGGCCAGCGCCAATACCTGAGAGGTGCCGATTTTTTCCTTGAGAAACAGAAAGGACAAAATCGCCACGAAGACCGGCGACAGGTTCATCAGGATCGAGGTGTTGGCCATGCTGGTCAGCTTCACCGCCCAGTGGTTGGACAGCAGATCGATGCACGACACCACACCCGACAGCAGCAACAGGGCCAACATGACACTACGGCTGCGACCTGGAGTGATGGTTTCCACATCCTTGTTCTTGCCGGGCGGCAAGGCGGTAAACGCATAGGCCATGCCGCCAGCGATGAACATGCGCAGCATCAGCGTTGAAGTGGCATCCACCTCGCTGAGCTTGACGAACGCAATCGCCGACGCCACACCAATGGTGCTGATGATCAGTGCCAGAACGGGCAGAACAGACTTATTACCCACCGTCATGACGGGTCCTCGAAGTTATATAAGAAGTTATATGAGTTGGGTGGCGCAATGAATGCCGCCAAATTGCTTCTGGTGTTCGGCGAAAGAGACCCGATGAATGTCATAGCCACGCGCCGACAGCCGATCCAGCAAGCCCGTGGGTGCGTTGTGATCGATCCAGACATGCTTGCCCAGTGAGAACGCATTGGCGCACCAGGCTGACATCATCGATTCGTCCAGCAACACCGGCTCAAGATCCACAGCCTCTGCGGCCTGGCGCAACGTCAGGTGTTCTTGCGAGAGCTGCCAGCCAGAAGGTGTACGGTGATAGAGGCTCACCCGTGAGCGGTCGATGGCGTCGGCTCGTTTCGTATCGATCAGCAAGTCGCCGCGCAGCAGGGATACGTAGTGGTCGAGGTGGAACTGTTCAGGGTTGTGCCACCCATCCTCGACGGCCAGCACGACATCGCTCTTGAGCAGGCTGGACCCCAGCAAGAAGTGCAGCGTCTCGACCTGGGTCCGAAAGCCGGTGTTGATGATCGATACGCGCTCGTTTTCCTGATAGTCACCGCCTTCAAGCACATGGTCGAGTTCCACAAGGGGATAGCCATGGGCGGCGACTACATTTTTCACCACTTCAACTTCCCGCGCCCGGTCCTGGCGTTTCAAGCGGCCGAAAACCGGCTGGCCGCCCACGTTCATGAAATGGTCTCGCGGGAACAGCAGCCCGTACAACGGATGAATTTCATACGTTTCATAAGTGGCGTCAGGGCTGATGCGGCCCAGTTCATCATCGTAATGCAGCCGGAGTTTCGGCTGGTTGATGATGATTTCCGCCAGTTCCCGGCGACTGCTGCGCGTCAGTTGTTCGTGGGCAAGACGCTGGCGCTCCTGTGGAATATCGTCGGCAAAGCGCAGCGCATTCCCGGCCAGTTGCCGCATATCTTCCAGCGGGACGTGCGGCCCGTCTTCATTGAACAGCGCGTCGGACAGAAAAGCCGTCGGGATACCTGCGGCATTGAACGATGCGGCCAGGGCCAGCACATCGGCATCGGCCTGACGCAGCGAGTAAGGCTGCTGCGCCTCCATGAATACCGACATGGCCACAGGCTGTACGATGGAGGGAAGTTGCACAAGCACTGTCATCAGCTCGCCTCCCGCACTGAGTCGGCACGAATGGAGGTCTGCAGGACGTCCATGCAATACAGGATGGCGTCTTCCACCTCAGCCTGGGTTTCGCCCACAAAATGCAGCCGTGCGGGGATTTCTTCGTAGCTGAACTCGCTGGATTCGCCTTGCCGCTGAACGCTGCTATAGGCCAGCAGCGGGTGGGACAATTGCATCTTCGGGTCGAAGGCAAAGCCAGTGGTGAAGGGGTTGGGCATCATCAGAAAACCGGTGATCCGGGTTTTGACAGGCGGGACATGGTCCTTGAGCGCAGCACGGGTCCACAGCTCATACAGATCGATTCCCTCGCTGCGCATGGCGACAAACGGAATCTCGCCACCGCCGACCCGACCGCCGATTTCCAGAAACACCAGTTCGCCGCGCCGCTCGATAAGCTCCAGATGAATGGCCTGATCCTTGAGGTTCAGCCGAACACAGACTTCTCTGGTAAAAGCCTGCACCGCCTCGATGAACCGAGAATTATCGACAGCCACCGAGCCAAGCGGCTGGCCATTGCGAAAATCCAGGCAGGTGTTCAAGTATTTCGACACCTTGAAATACGGAGTACTGTCGCCCGCCAGTATGGCGTCGACGTGATAGATATCGCCTTCTATGTACTCTTCCACTTCATAGCCGGTGAAATCCAGCAGGTCGGGGATATCGGTCAGGCGGTCAATCTTCACGACACCGTCCGAAGCCGCGCCAACCTGAGGTTTCAGGATCACCGGGTAGCCGTGCGCATGGCAGAACTCTTCCACGTCCAGACGCGACAACACGTTTCGGTACTGCGGGTAGCGGACGGTCGAGCCCTGTAGTGCTTCTTTCATACTGGCCTTGTTACGGCACAGCAGGTTGTCGGCGATTTTCGCACCGCTGATATTAAGCTCGGTGCGGACCAGTGCAGCGGCATCCAGATCGTATTCCGAGAAGGCGATGACAAAGTCGATGGGGTGCTGACGATGAATGGCCTGCGCTTCCTGCAATATCAGGCCTGCATCCAGTACGCCAAGCTCCACCACTTTGAAGCTGAGCTGCTGATCAATCAGCCCTGCACGCCCCGCCAGGGAAATATAGGAAACGTCGACCTGAGTGTGATCGATATATTTGCGGTAATCGGAAAATTCGTCGTCGTAGCGGTTAATGATCAGAACGTGCTTCATACGATTGCAACCTCGTTGTGTACCCGCCCGACCAGGCTTCTGACTGCGGCCTCATCAACGCCGCCGAACATCACGTAGCCAACCCGTGAGGTCCAGTCCTGGTCCGAGCCCAGCGCATCGCCGGTACGAAAGTAAATCTGGTGCGAGAGGTAGTACGGACTGTCGATAAGCTCACCGAGACCGTGCAGGCGGGTAAATTCGCTTTTCTCGCCACGGGGAATGAAGGCGATGGCACTGACACCACTCGCCTGGGGGGCGGCAGGCGTATCGATGCTCAGGTATTCACAGAGCGTTTCGAGGGCCAGATCGATTCCACTGGCCCGTTTGATCAGCTCGACGATACCGTCGCCGGGAAGACGGGCTGCCAGTTCGACCGCTACGGGCTGGCCCTGGGGCGTAACCCGAAGCTCCAGATGGAAAGGGCCGACGTTCAGGCTGATGGCATCCAGCACCGCCAGCGTGTAGTCGTTCAGAGTGGTGCGAAACGCCTCATCGTAGCCCTGGCCGACGATATGGCCGATCTCGATGAAGTAAGGCTCCGAGCCGAGCAGTTTCTCGGTGATGGACGCGATGGTGACGCTGCCATCCCTACGCACCACACCTTCGATACTGTATTCGTTGCCGGGAATGTACTCTTCGACGATCAGGCGTCCGCTGGCGGTAAAGCCAATGTCATTGGGCAACGACTGACGAAAGGCGCTGACGGCCTCGACCAGCTCTTCATGGTTATAAAGCTTGCGAACGCCGATACTCCCGGCCATATCGACCGGCTTGACCACCGCCGGGAAGCTGAAGCCTGCGGGCACGACCACCGGCTCGTCGGTGCTGAGCAGAAAAAATCCGATATCGCTGAGCCCCGTCTCGGTCAGACGACTGCGGAAGTTGAACTTGTTGCGCACCCGTTGCACGGCGTTGTCGCCAAGATGCGTTTTACCTTGCGCAGCGCCCAGGCTTGCAGCCATCGGGACGGCATACTCCACGCCGGGAAGAATGGCACTGACGGTTCCCAACTCATTGAGCGCCGCCATCTGTGCGTCGAAATCAGCGGTGTCGATCTTGATGACCTGACGCGCCTTGGCACGCAGTTGCGGGTCAAGCTCCTGCTCGCCCCCGTCGACAGAAAAGACATATAAATCAACGCCCAGTTGCTGCGCTGCATTGAGATAGTTTATGCCGGATGAAACAGGATCGATGACAACTACGGACATTGTTCAGTCTCCGACTATCCAAAACTTTCGAGTTCACATAAAGGAAGGTTTTTCAGCTTGTCGATTACCAGATCCGACCCCACACCTACCGTAAGTGCATCCACTACCAAGTGTTCGCCAATATCGAAATCCGCACAGGTCCAGTCACGATAAGGAATGTTGACGACATTGACCTTGCATTCAACGGAACTGCGAAATCGTTCAATACAGCCCGAGTGGTAGGTGGAAAGAGTGGTACGGTTGACGGCATACACCTCAACTTCACCGATATTGTGTTTTACCACCAACTCCTGCGCACGACTCAATGCCGCCCCCATTCCGCTGCCGCCACTGACTATATTCAGACGGTTCATGGCGCTTTCATAGTGAGGCAATGAAGGACTCACGATGTAATACTCCAGTCGGTCGTCAACGGACAACGTTGCAAACAGACTTGAGAACAGCCCACCGGGGCGTAACTTCACATGAAACGTGATGCTGTCGTACGCTTTTTTGCCCAACGTGACCACGGAGTAACTGCGCACCGCTGAAAGCTCGGGATGCTTCAACGTCACGACAGATTTGGCGTTATAAAAAACCCGCTTGACCTCCAGGACGACTTCCATGACCTGTTCGGACAAATACGTTTTACTTTTGAGCCTGGCGGCATGAAAGCTGCTGATAGCGGGGACAATATCAATATCCGTTTCTGCCCTGCTTATACAGGGCAGAAACTCGCTTTGTACTGTAACTTCCACACCGTCTTCCAGAACGCGGCCTGACACCAATCGGCATCGACACACTCTGCACACACCTTTAAGGCAACCTTTTACGAGCGCTCCGGAGGGGATTGCATCAATAAGAGGCTGCCTGCTGTCGGCGGTGTAGGTCTGCTCTCCAACGCGGACACTATAAGTTGCCATTACACCGGCCTTCAGTGATGTGTATTAAAGCGTTGAAGCACGCAGGGCCTGGAAGTATTCGCCCACCATCGGGATGAAAGCCTTGATATGGACAACGGCTTTGTCCAGGTCCTTTTCATCCTTGATGACCGATGCCAGCATGTTGTTCATCATGCCGCTGTGGTCTTCCGCTTCGTCGAACGCGACATGGGAGGCCGCGCCGCTCACCGCAGGCTGGCCCATGCTGGCGCTGGCTTTCTGGGTGATGAACGAGCTGTATTTATCGCCGTAGTACTCCAGGAACCAGTCCCAGGTGATCGCAGGCAGCGGGCCGAACTTGCTGACGCACAGATTCAGGTAGCCCATCAGTTTCCAGGTTTCCGGGAAGGCAAACTCTGCCTGAACGTCGGACTTGGAATAACCGTAAGTGATGAGATCCTGCCCAAACATTTCGTCATGGCCAAACTCATCATACAGATAGTAAGAGAGTTGCTTGGCGGCGGAGATATTATCGATGGCCGCCACCTGAACGGCACGTGCGTCCAGTTCATTGTTCATGTGAATGCGGATTACGCATTCCAGGATGTGGCGCTTGTAGTAATGCTCATTGAACCAGTCTCCTTGGTGGAACTCGCCCATGATGTTGTCTTTCTTGAATTCTGCATCCAGGCAGGCATCAACGGTGGACTCAAGCGTTTTCAATATCACATCAGTGGAAATCATCGGTTATACCTCTCCATTATGGTCATCTGAAATCAATGACTATTTTATTTCAGCGAGACGCTGATCCCTGTCACGTACTGCTACAGCAAAAGAAATAACTCATTTCAAGAACGACCGGCAAAAACAGCATATGCCTCATCTGACAAAAGATCAGACAGAGTTGACACTACAAAGCCATCATTCAATAAGCCCTTTTCGGGGCAGCGGCAGTATTAGCGCTGTATATTTCAATTTCAAGACCTGAATCTAATTAACTTTTACGCTATAGCGTCGATATGCTTATACCGAGCGTACGGCAAGCCCTTCAATGGCTCGCCCTCACATGTATATATTCTTCGGGCAGCAAGCATCTACAAAGACATCGCCGAAGCAGCGGTCTTGCAAATGAATTAAAAGATGCAGTTTCCGACGCACTGCCCAATGGCTATATCACCAAAAGATATGCGTACAGAACAACGCTCAAGGGGAAGCGGAATATTGCCAACATCGCCACACGCAAGGTTCAGGTCGATGTTTTCCGTTTTTAGCTTCCATGCACAACATTCCATTGGATCCAATTTTGCTCAACATCCTAATGCGCTCGATAAACGTCTGCAAGCAACTTTATGTTCTATGCAACAGACAAAGTGTTTGGTTGCCCGATCGGCGCATTGAATAAAAGCGAGGGGCGTCGCCGCTTTCCAGAGTCCGCCCGGCAGGCTAGTCTTACAGGTCAACCAGAGGACTTTCGATGACCGTCGGCTATTCCACCCGCACCCCGCAACAAGCACTGGCCGCCCTGCTCGACCGTTATGCTCCCGAGCGCCTCCTGCTGGTCGGAGCACAGGAATTTCCTGCACTGCACGCTTTCCGGGAAGCACACCCACAGACCGAGGTAGCACTCGCGGCTCCCGGCAACCTGCCAGCGGAACTGGCTGCACAGCGCTTTGACCTGGCGCTGGTGGTCGATTGCCTGGAGCACATCCCCAAGCGCACCGGCCTGGAACTGCTGGGCGGTATCCGCAATCTCAATGCCAGTCGCATCGCAGTACTGGCCGACCTGCAGGCCTGTGGCTGGCAGGAAACCGATTTCTTTTCACTGGCCCTGCAAGCGAGCGAACGCTTTGAGCGCGACGAGCAGATCCTGACACTGTTCACCTACGACTTGCGCGAATACAAGCAAGTACCCGACTGGCTGAACTCGAAATTCTGGGCGAACCCGGAAAACTTCGGCAAATACTGGTGGTGAGTCATGAGTAGTGCTATTTGCCCCTGCGGTAGCGGGGATCTGTTGTTAGCCTGCTGCGGGCATTTTCATGCGGGACAACCCGCGCCTTGCGCCGAGAAGCTGATGCGTTCGCGCTACAGCGCCTATGTATTGGGATTGATCGATTATCTGGTCGATACCACGCTGCCCGCGCAGAAACAGGGGCTGGACCGCGAATCCATTGCCCAGTGGAGTGCGCAAAGCACCTGGCTGGGCCTTGAGGTAGAAAGCTCGGAGGTTTTCGGTGGCAAGCCCGAACATGCCTTCGTCACGTTCACGGCTCGCTGGCATGACGGCAGCGGTGAGCACAGCCACCGGGAACGCTCTTCATTTGTACAGAATCAGGGCCGCTGGTACTTCATTGATCCCACGGCGCCCCTCAAGGCTGGCCGCAACGACGCCTGCCCCTGCGGGAGCGAACAGAAATTCAAGAAGTGTTGTGCGAGTTACATTGGATAAACCTGGAATACTGTTTTCGCGAATGAATTCGCTCCCACACCGGTAGGAGCGAATTCATTCGCGAAGAGGCCATGAAGCCTTTATGGCACGAGCTTCAGGTGTGAAATATCCGGATTGAGCGCTTTCGCGACAGGTTTTGCCTGCCCCATATCACTACCGGCCGGGGCCAGGCTCAAGGCTGAAAGGTCCAGCGCCGGTGTCGACTGTTCGGGCCTGGGGTCCTGCATGTCGCTGCCGACTTCGGCGACAGAAAAATCCGGCGCATCGACATCAACAAAAGCCGCCATGTACACATCCCGAGGCTTGATCTGCAAACGGGCCGTGCCCGGCTCTGCAGGCGGCGGTGCCAGTTCCACTTCTTCGACCGGCAGTTTCATGTCCAGCACTTCGACCAGAGCACCGGCACGCTCCAGGGTCGAACGGTATTTCTCGGCGGCATCGGCATCGAGATTGCTCTTGAGCACCAGGCTCCGCCCCGAAAACAGCAGCGCCAGACGCTGCTCATCGGCCTGAAACAGTTTGCCCAGATTGGCTTTTACCCGCTCAAGCTGGGCGCCAGGAACCAACTGGCCGCAAAAGACGATTTCATAGAGATTCATGCAAGGGCACTCATACTGCGTATGACGGGAGTATGGCGTAGCGTCGACAGCCCCAACAAGCCAGCCAGTTGCTAAACTCAGCTCTCCAACGGAGCAAAACAATGTCAATCCAGGCGCCAATTACAAGAACGATAAGCCTTGCATTGCTATTACTGGGGCTGACCGGCTGCTCGACATGGAGCAGCATCACGTCCTTCCAGGACCCGGACGTTCATCTGCTGAAAGTCCAGGTCGTCAAGGCCAGGCTGACGCAGCAGGACTTCAATCTGCACTTTCTTGTCGACAACCCCAACGACTCACGTCTGCTGGTGCGTGGCTTTCGCTACAAGCTCATGCTCAACGATGTACTGCTGGCAGACGAAAGGTCCAATGACTGGTTTTTCGTCGCAGCTCACAGCCAGAAAACCTTTGTGGTGCCAGTCAGGACCAACCTATGGCGACACGTGAAATACATCGCCGAACTGATGAAAGACCCTGACGAAGAGGTTCGCTACCGACTCGAAGGCAGGATCAAGACGGGGATCATTTTCCGGCACAGCACCACTATCGAGCGCAGTGAGACGGTAAAACCCCGTGAGCTGCTGCTCAAGAATCGCTAAAGGTATTGCTGTGCGCACATTTGCGAGATAATGCGCGCCGATTTAATTGCGGAGTACCCCCGATGAACCAGCAAGCCCATGTGCATGGCCCTGATTGCAATCACGATCATGACCATGATCATCACGACCACCAGCACGGCCATGTCCACGGCCCGAACTGCGGTCACGCTCACCAGGAGCCGGTGCGCAACGCCCTGAAGGACGTTGGCCGCAACGATCCTTGCCCATGTGGCAGCGACAAGAAATTCAAGAAGTGCCACGGCGCGTGAAGCGCTGAGCATTTTGCCAACGGCCTGCCTTGCAGGCCGTTTTCATTTGTATGGAGAGTTCAAGGGAGAGTAAAACAGTCGGTCTTGATCAATCACATGGAGCCTTCAATGATCGACCTTCATTACTGGACCACTCCCAATGGACACAAGATCACCCTGTTCCTTGAAGAAACGGGCCTGCCTTACAAGATCTTCCCGGTGAACATTGGCAAGGACGAACAGTTCGAGCCCGGCTTCCTGAAAATCGCACCCAACAATCGTATCCCGGCCATTGTCGATCACGAACCAACCGATGGCGGTGAGCCTCTGAGCCTGTTCGAGTCCGGCGCAATCCTGCTGTATCTGGCGGACAAGACCGGCAAATTCATCTCTCAGGATTTCCGTGGCCGTCAGGAAACGCTGCAATGGCTGTTCTGGCAGATGGGCGGCCTTGGGCCGATGGCCGGCCAGAATCACCACTTCAACCGCTTCGCCAAGGAAAAGATTCCTTATGCGATCAAGCGCTACGTGGATGAAACCGCCCGTCTGTACGGCGTGTTGAACAAGCGTCTGGCCGACCGTGACTTCGTGGCAGGCAGCGAGTACAGCATTGCGGACATGGCGATCTACCCGTGGATCGTGCCGCATACCTTTCAGCAGCAGAACCTGGATGACTTCCCTCATCTCAAGCGCTGGTTCGAGACCATTGCCGGGCGTGAGGCGACCCAAAGGGCTTATGCGCTGGTCGAGCAGATCAATCCGCCGAAGGCTTGATGATCTTCTTCGCGAATGAATTGGCTCCTGCGAGCTTGCCTGTAGGAGTAATGCCGATCAGTTAAGGTCATAAATCACTTCGTGGGAGGCGCTTGCTGGCAAATTCAGCGTACAGACGCAGAATATTTGCCGGTTTTCAGGCCTTTTCGCCAGCAAGCTGTCTTCCACAAGTTTTGTTTGCACCTTAACTGATCGGCATTAGCCTGTAGGAGAGCGGATTTATCCGCGAACCAACCCACCCCTTTGTAAAATCCTGAAATAAACTCCCCTTCCCGTCTTGCGTGGCGCCTGTCTGCTCTCTAACGTAGCGACCTTTACATATGCCACCCCTGCGGGAGTTTCGCCATGGCCTCGCCAGCCCCTTCATTTTTCCTGAGCCGATTCAGTGCTGCCGCCATTGCGGCAAGTTTCCTGAGCCTTGCGGGCTGCCAGTTGGGCGGTGGTGACAACGAGACATTGCTGCCCAATTCCGGGGTTTTTCCGGTCAAGGGGCTGGCACAGAACGTATCGGTACGCCGCAATAACCTGGGCATGCCGCTGATAGAAAGCAGCACTTACCACGACGCGCTGTTCACGCTCGGCTACATGCATGCTGGCGACCGCATCACCCAGATGGTCGGCATGCGCCTGCTGGCACAGGGACGCCTGGCGGAAATGGCCGGGGCCGATGCTCTGGAAGTCGACCGCCTGATGCGCTCGGCCAACCTCAAGCAGCGCGCCAGCGAGCTTTACAACGCTTCATCGCCACGCCTCAAACGCTTTTTCGAGGTCTATGCCCGCGGCGTCAACGCTTACCTGTTCCGCTATCGCGACAAGCTGCCAGAGGACCTGGCCAGTTCCGGCTATCGCCCGGAATACTGGCAGCCCGAAGACTCGGCGCTGATCTTCAGCCTGCTGAGTTTCAACCTGTCGGTGAACCTGCAGGAAGAACTCTCGGCACTGGTGCTGGCCCAGAAAGTCGGCAGCGACAAGCTGGCCTGGCTGCTGCCGACCTATCCTGACGAAGCACTGCCCTTCTCCGAAGCCGACAAGCTCAAGGGGCTGAGCCTGAACAGCCAGGCACAAGAGCTGAACGACCTGACCAAGGTCACGCTGCAACTTTCCGAGCTGAACATGCTCGGTGTAGCCGCTTCCAGTAACTGGGCCATCGCACCGCAACGCAGCCGTAATGGCAAAAGCCTGCTGGCCAGTGAAATGCAACTGCCTGCCGGGATCACCTCGGCCTGGAGTTTCGTGCAGTTGCGTGCGCCGAAATATCAGGCGTCGGGCGCGTCGATTGCCGGGCTGCCTCTGATCCTGAGCGGTTTCAACGGCAAGCTGGCCTGGAGCCTGAGCAACGTCAAAGGCGACAATCAGGATCTGTTCCTGGAAAAGCTCAAGCGCGAAAACAATCGCCTGTTCTACATGGCTGACGGCAAATGGTTGCCCGCCATCGCCCATGAAGAAACCTTCCTGGTCAAAGGCGGCCGTCCGATTCGTGAAACCGTGTACGCCACCCGTCACGGCGCCCTGCTCAACACCAGCGCAAATCCGTTGGGCAACGGCTTTGGCCTGGCACTGCAAACGCCGGACTTCAAGGACGAAAAGAGCCTGGATGCTTTCTTCGACCTGTCCCGCGCGCCCAACGTGGAGAAAGCCTTCGACACCAGCCGCGAGATTCGTGCGATTACGCTGAACATGGTGTTCGCGGATGCCTCGAACATCGGCTGGCAAGTGACCGGACGCTACCCGAACCGCCGTGAAGGCCAGGGCCTGCTGCCTTCACCGGGCTGGGACGGCAAGTTCGACTGGGACGGCTTTGCCGACTCGATGCTGCACCCTTACGATCAAGACCCGCGCCAGGGCTGGATCGCTACCGCCAATCAGCGCACGGTGCCCAAAGGCTATGGCATGCAACTGTCCAACTCCTGGGGCTACCCGGAGCGGGCCGAGCGCATTGGCGAACTGGCCAACAGTGGCAAGCAGGACACCCGCAGCACCATTGCCATGCAGTACGACCAGACCACGACGTTTGCCGCCAAGCTCAAGAACATGTTTGAAGCGCCGGGCATGACCAAGCCGCTCAAGCAGGCCATCGACGCGCTGCCCGAGGCCGAGCGCGCCAAGGCTCGGGAAGCCTACACGCGCCTGATGGCATTCGACGGCAAGCTCACCGCTGGCTCCGCCGATGCAGCGATGTATGAGCTGTTCCTGCAGGAAAGCGCCAAACTGACCTTCCTCGATGAGCTGGGTCCGGAAAGCAGTCTGGCCTGGCAAGCCTTGAGCGCCAACGCCAGCTCGTCATACTCGCCACAGGCCGATCATTTGCTGGGCCGTGAAGACAGCCCTTACTGGGATGACATCAAGACCCCACAAAAAGAAGACAAGCCTGCAATCCTGGCCCGCAGTCTGGCGGCCGCCATCACCGCAGGCGACAGCCTGTTGGGCAGTGATCACAAGGCCTGGCAATGGGGCAAGCTGCATCGCGAAAACTGGGCCGCACCGGCTAGCCCGCTGGCCAAGGCATTGGGCGGCAACCACTTCAACCGCAGCCAGAGCGCAGCCGGTGGCGATCACAGCACCATCAATGTCTCGGGCTATGAGTGGGGCAAGAATCTGGAAGCACACACGGCGCCAGCCTTGCGCATGATCGTCGACTTCAGCCAGGTGGAACCAATGATGGGTCTGGTCAGCACCGGGCAGTCGGACAACCCGGCCAGCCCGCACTACGCCAACAGCATCGAACCGTGGCTCAAGGCGCAATACCAGACGATTCCGCTGCAACAGCAGAACTATGAAAGAGGTTATGGCAAACAGCGCCTGACCCTGACGCCCGGAAAGTAGAGATCAGAAAGCACCAAAACAGGGCAATACTCTCGTCACGCCCTGTTTTGGACACCCCTCTTGAGCAACTATCGCTCCTGCATCCCAGACACTAAACAACGCGCCCAAGTGAGCAGGTTCTGCGTTCGGAAGCAGAAATGCGCATGATGGCAAGCTAGTTCATCATTGCGACAACTGCTTATATTTAAAACGCACGTTCGTCTCTTTGGTTCGGAAATTGCTACTTCTTGCCAGTCTGGCATCCGCCGGTAGCAAGCCTGGCGTGTTCTCTACGCTCAATTTGGTTAAGGACTGAACAATGAAAAAAGCATGGCTGACCCTTTCCGCACTGGCTCTGTGCCTGGCCGCTGGTACCTCCGTGGCCAAGGAATACAAGGAGCTGCGTTTTGGCGTCGATCCTTCTTATGCTCCTTTTGAGTCGAAAGCCGCAGACGGCAGCCTCCAGGGCTTCGATATCGACCTGGGCAATGCAATCTGCAAAGAACTGAACGTGACCTGCAAATGGGTCGAAAGCGATTTCGACGGCATGATTCCAGGCCTGAAAGCCAAGAAATTCGACGGTGTCATCTCGTCGATGACCGTTACTCCAGCCCGCGAGAAAGTCATCGACTTCTCCAACGAACTGTTCTCCGGCCCGACCTCGCTGGTGTTCAAAAAAGGTGCAGGCTTCACCGCTGACCCGGCCAGCCTGAAAGGTAAAACCGTAGGCTACGAGCAAGGCACCATCCAGGAAGCCTATGCCAAGGCCGTTCTGGACAAGGCCGGTGTAAGCACCAAAGCCTACGCCAACCAGGATCAGGTTTATGCGGACCTGACTTCCGGCCGTCTGGATGCTTCCATCCAGGACATGCTGCAAGCCGAACTGGGCTTCCTGAAATCCCCGGCCGGCGCCGGTTATGAAGTCAGCGAGCCAGTCGACAGCCCGCTGCTGCCCGCCAAGACTGCGATCGGTATCGCAAAAGGTAACAAAGAGCTCAAGGCTCTCCTGGATAAAGGTATCAAAGCGTTACACGATGACGGCACCTACGCCGAAATCCAGAAGAAACACTTTGGCGACCTGAATCTGTATAGCGGTAAATAACACCCCCAACGCCCATCGATTCGGCGATCATTCGCCGCCGCTCTCGATGGGCGTTTCTGTTTGTTGCCCGCTCAAGGCTTTATCCATGCTCGATGCATTAATGCAAAACCTGGGACTCTCGGCATTCAGCTTGAAAGGCTTCGGCCCGCTGCTGCTTCAGGGCACCTGGATGACCATCAAATTATCGGTACTGTCGCTGCTGCTGAGCATCGTGCTCGGCCTGATCGGCGCCAGTGCCAAGCTGTCCAGCTCGGCGCTGCTGCGCGTGCCGGCACAGATCTACACCACCCTGATCCGTGGCGTTCCGGATCTGGTGCTGATGCTGCTGATTTTCTACAGCCTGCAAACCTGGCTCACCAGCCTCACTGACGCCATGGAATGGGAATACATCGAAATCAATCCTTTCGGCGCCGGGGTCATCACCCTCGGTTTCATCTATGGCGCCTATTTCACGGAAACCTTCCGCGGCGCCATTCTGTCGGTGCCACGCGGTCAGGTTGAAGCAGCCATCGTCTACGGTCTGAAACGCGGCCAGCGCTTTCGCTATGTCGTGTTCCCGCAGATGATGCGTTACGCATTGCCGGGCATCGGCAATAACTGGCAAGTGCTGCTCAAGGCCACCGCACTGGTGTCGATCATCGGTCTGGCCGATCTGGTCAAGGCGTCTCAGGATGCCGGTAAAAGCACCTATCAACTGTTCTATTTTCTGGTCCTGGCGGCATTGATCTATCTGGTCATCACCAGTGCATCGAACTTTGCATTGCGCTGGGCCGAACGGCATTACGCCGCAGGCAGCCGGGAGGCCAAGCGATGATCGAGCTGCTTCAGGAATACTGGAAAGCCTTCCTTTATACAGACGGCGTCAACGTTACCGGTCTGGCGATGACCATGTGGTTGCTCAGCGCTTCCATTGCCATCGGTTTCTGCCTGTCCATTCCGCTGTCCATTGCCCGTGTCTCGGAAAAGCGCTGGGTACGCTGGCCGGTGCAGTTCTACACCTATCTGTTTCGCGGCACGCCTCTCTATATCCAGTTGCTGATCTGCTATACCGGCATCTACAGCATCGCGGCCGTGCGTGAACAGCCTGTTCTGGACGCATTCTTTCGCGATGCGATGAACTGCACCATTCTGGCTTTTACCCTCAATACCTGCGCCTATACCACCGAGATCTTCGCGGGTGCGATACGCAGCATGGCCCACGGTGAAGTCGAAGCCGCCAAGGCCTACGGCCTGACAGGCTGGAAGCTCTATGCCTATGTGATCATGCCCTCGGCGCTACGTCGCTCGCTGCCCTACTACAGCAACGAAGTGATCCTGATGCTGCACTCGACCACGGTAGCCTTCACGGCCACGGTGCCGGACATTCTCAAGGTGGCGCGCGATGCCAACTCGGCAACCTTCATGACGTTCCAGTCTTTCGGGATTGCAGCAGCCATGTACCTGACCGTCACCTTTATCCTGGTCGGACTGTTCCGTCTTGCCGAACGTCGCTGGCTGGCCTTCCTCGGCCCGGCTCACTAGACAGGACACCTGCCCATGCATCATCAGACCCACGACTTGCTGTCGCCGGTGCCCGGCACTGCGCGGCAAGTCCACAGTTTTCATTACGGCCCGCAAGACGGCACCTGCAAGATCTACATCCAGGCGTCGCTGCATGCCGACGAACTGCCAGGCATGCTGGTGGCCTGGTATCTGAAACAGCGCCTTGCAGAACTGGAAAATGCCGGGCGGCTGCGAGGAGAAATCATTGTCGTCCCGGTTGCCAACCCGATTGGCCTGGAACAGATCCTGATGGACACCCCGCTGGGGCGTTACGAGCTGGAAAGCGGGCAAAACTTCAATCGCTGGTTTACCGACCTTGGCGAACAGGTCGGCGATGAAATCGAAAGCCGGCTCAATGACGATGCGCAGCACAACACGACGCTGATCCGCGAAAACCTGCGTCTGGCGCTGGATGCCCAGATCGCCACGACGCAGTTGCAGTCACTGCGACTGACCCTGCAAAAGCTGGCCTGCAATGCCGACATGGTGCTGGACCTGCATTGCGACTTCGAGTCGGTGGAACACCTTTACACCACGCCCGAGGCATGGCCGAAAGTCGAGCCGCTGTCGCGCTATCTGGGTGCGCAGGCAAGCCTGCTGGCCACCGATTCGGGCGGTCAATCGTTCGATGAATGCTTCACGCTGGTCTGGTGGCAATTGCAGCAACGCTTTGGCGAGCGCTTCCCGATCCCGATGGGCAGCTTTTCGGTGACGCTGGAGTTGCGAGGCCAGGGTGACGTCAATCACGCGCTGGGCAGCCGCGACTGCCAGGCGATCATCAACTACCTGATCGACTTTGGCGCCATCGAAGGCGAAGCCCCCGAGCAACCTGAATTGCTCTACCCGGCCACTCCGCTGGCAGCGGTCGAACCAGTCCTTACCCCGACTGGCGGCCTGCTGGTGTTCTGCGCCCAGCCCGGCGAATACATCGAGGCCGGGCAACTGATCGCCGAAATCATCGACCCGATCAGCGACGCAGTCGCCTCCATTCACGCACAAAACGCTGGTCTGCTCTATGCCCGCTCACTACGACGCATGGCAACGGCAGGCATGGTCATCGCTCATGTCGCTGGCACTCAGGCCTATCGCAGCGGCTATCTACTTTCTCCTTGAGGACCTGACATGTACAAACTGACCATCGATGGCCTGCATAAAAGCTATGGCGACAACGAGGTACTCAAAGGCGTATCGCTCAAGGCTCAAAGCGGTGACGTGATCTGCCTGATCGGCGCCAGCGGCTCGGGCAAGAGCACCTTCCTGCGCTGCATCAACTTTCTGGAACAGCCAAACGACGGCGCCATGAGCCTGGATGGCCAGCAGATCCGCATGGTCAGTGACAAGGACGGCATGCGGGTCGCCGACGCCGACGAACTGCAACGCATCCGCACACGACTGGCGATGGTGTTCCAGCATTTCAATCTGTGGGCACACATGACCGTGCTGGAGAACATCACCATGGCTCCGCGCCGGGTGCTGGGCGTATCAAAGGCCGAAGCTGAACAGCGCGCCCGCAAATATCTGGACAAGGTCGGGCTGCCTGAACGTGTCGCCGATCAATACCCGGCGTTTCTGTCCGGCGGGCAGCAGCAGCGCGTGGCAATAGCCCGTGCTCTGGCGATGGAGCCGGAAATCATGCTGTTCGACGAGCCTACCTCGGCGCTCGACCCGGAACTGGTCGGTGAAGTGCTCAAGGTGATTCAAGGCCTGGCAGAGGAAGGCCGGACCATGATCCTGGTCACCCATGAAA
Source organism: Pseudomonas serbiensis (assembly GCF_030580745.1). Taxonomy (NCBI): domain Bacteria; kingdom Pseudomonadati; phylum Pseudomonadota; class Gammaproteobacteria; order Pseudomonadales; family Pseudomonadaceae; genus Pseudomonas; species Pseudomonas serbiensis. The sequence goes on along the minus strand of NZ_JAUQOO010000008.1, from coordinate 206,857 downwards.
TGGGCTTCGCCCGCAAGGTCGCCACTCAGGTGGTGTTTCTGCACAAGGGCCAGATCGAAGAATCAGGTCATCCGGACGAAGTCCTCAACAACCCCAAGAGCGAGCGCTTGCAGCAGTTCCTGAGCGGCAACCTGAAGTAGGCGTCAGGGCACTGAAGCCGCTCCAGAGCAGGGCACTCATGCAACAGGAACAGGCGGAGGCTCGTCCGGCAATGTCGGCTCACCGGGCTCATCCGGTGGTCCGGGCGGAAACGGCGTGTCCGGCCCCGGATCGCCCGGAATGCCACCGCCCACCATATTGAATTGCAAATCAGCCATTAATGACCAGGCAAGAAGCCCTATCTCATTGAGCTGAGGAGGCTTTTCCCGGTCAGAGGGTTTGAAATCTGTCGTCATAGGGCACTCCCGATCATCGGCCTCCCCACACGCTGCGTATGAGGAGGATCATGTCAGGAAATAGAGTGCGCAAACGGGCTTTAATTCAATTGACCGAATGCCGCACCCCAAAAATCATGTACGCGGCAGGGTCACGCCACGCTGGCCCTGATACTTGCCGCCGCGGTCCTTATAGGACACTTCACATTCCTCATCGGACTCCAGGAACAGCATCTGCGCAACGCCTTCGTTGGCGTAGATCTTGGCTGGCAGGGTCGTGGTGTTCGAGAACTCCAGGGTCACGTGACCTTCCCATTCCGGCTCAAGCGGCGTGACGTTGACGATGATGCCGCAACGCGCATAGGTGCTCTTACCCAGACAGATGGTCAGGACATTGCGCGGGATACGGAAGTATTCGACGGTACGCGCCAGCGCAAAAGAGTTCGGCGGGATGATGCAGACGTCGCTCTTGATATCGACGAAGCTTTTCTCATCGAAGTTTTTCGGATCGACGGTCGCCGAGTTGATGTTGGTGAAAACCTTGAATTCATCTGCACAACGCACGTCGTAACCGTAGCTGGATACTCCGAAGGAAATCAGACGGTCGGCGCCCTCGCCACGCATCTGGCGCTCGACGAAGGGCTCGATCATGCCGTGCTCTTGCGCCATGCGGCGAATCCACTTGTCCGATTTGATGCTCATGGCGATGTCCTGAATAGCGAGGTGAAAAAAGATGTCCGGCATCTTACCGGGCCGAGGCGTCCGGTTCAAAGCCAACAGATCCAGAGTTTACGGGACTCACACCCACATTGAGCGCGAATAGAAATAATCCTCATAAGACCATTGGCACGTCCCTTAAAAAGGGTTAAGGTGTTGCCACTGTGTTGCTTGTGTCACTGAGAATCTCTACACGATGTTGAATTTCGATCCAACCATCTCCATGAATTTTCCAGCTCTTTGCACTCAGTCTCGGCCAGGGCTCTTCCTGAGTCGCAGTTAACTTTGTCCAAGGAGATATATTATGTCCAATCGCCAAACTGGTACCGTTAAGTGGTTCAACGATGAAAAAGGCTTCGGCTTCATCACTCCACAATCCGGTGACGACCTGTTCGTGCACTTCAAAGCTATCCAATCCGACGGCTTCAAAAGCCTGAAAGAAGGCCAACAGGTTTCTTTCATCGCTACCCGCGGTCAGAAAGGCATGCAAGCTGAAGAAGTTCAAGTTATCTAACTTGTACTGATTCGCTTAAAAACCCCGCCCTTAAAAGCGGGGTTTTTTGTGCGCGTGTGGTTTGTGGCTACAAGCTACAAGCTTTTGACTTGAAGCTTGCAGCTCAAAGCTTGCCGCTGCCCCAGCTCAATCGTCGCTGATTGAGATGGTCGGCATCGCCGGGCTTGCAGCTTCCTGCAACACAATCCGGGCGCCCACGTGCCGCGCCAGTTCCTGATACACCATCGCAATCTGGCTTTCCGGCTCGGCAATCGCCGTCGGCTTGCCGCCATCGGCCTGTTCGCGAATCAGCATCGACAATGGCAGCGAAGCCAGCAGCTCGACGTCATATTGCGAAGCCAGCTTCTCACCGCCGCCCTCACCGAACAGATGCTCGGCATGCCCGCAGTTCGAGCAGATATGCACCGCCATGTTTTCCACGACGCCCAATACCGGAATATTGACCTTGCGGAACATCTCGACGCCTTTCTTCGCATCCAGCAAGGCCAGGTCCTGAGGCGTCGTGACGATCACGGAGCCGGCAACCGGAACCTTCTGCGCCAGGGTCAGCTGGATATCTCCGGTGCCCGGCGGCATGTCGATGACCAGATAATCCAGATCATTCCAGGCCGTCTGGGTGACCAGTTGCAGCAACGCGCCGGACACCATCGGCCCGCGCCAGACCATCGGCGTGTTGTCATCGGTCAGAAAAGCCATGGACATGACTTCAACACCATGCGCCTCGATGGGCACGAACCACTTCTGGTCCTTGATCCGCGGCCGCGTGCCTTCGGGAATACCGAACATCACGCCCTGGCTCGGGCCATAGATATCCGCATCGAGGATGCCGACCCGCGCGCCTTCGCGAGACAAGGCCAGCGCCAGGTTGGCAGCCGTCGTGGATTTCCCGACCCCGCCCTTGCCCGAAGCCACGGCAACAATGTTCTTCACATTGGCCAAGCCAGGAACCTGCGCCTGAGCCTTGTGAGGGTTGATGACGGTGCGGATATCGACCTTGGCCGAGGCGACGCCATCCAGGCCTTCGATTGCCGTTTGCAGCACCTGCGCCCAGCCTTTTCGGAACAGATCGGCGGCATAACCCAACTCAAGCTGCACGCTGACTTGTGCATCCTGAATATCGATGGATCGAACACAACCGGCGCTGACCGGGTCCAGGTTCATGTAAGGGTCGGTGTACTGGCGAAGAATCGTCTCCACCGCTGCGCGATTGACTGCGCTCATGGGCTTACTCCGAAAAGAGACTGACTAAAACAGGCGGCTATCCTACATATAGAAAGTCTGTACAAGGTGAAATATATTTCCCGGACCTTTATAGTGGCCGACCTCCGTTCCAGTTCAAGTAGCCGAGCCCCATGTCCGAGCCACGCAAGATTCTCGTTACCAGCGCCCTGCCCTATGCCAATGGTTCCATTCACCTTGGCCACATGCTCGAATACATCCAGACCGACATGTGGGTGCGTTTCCAGAAGCATCGCGGCAACCAGTGCACTTATGTCTGCGCAGACGATGCCCATGGCTCGGCAATCATGCTGCGCGCAGAAAAGGAAGGCATCACCCCGGAACAGCTGATCGACAACGTCAAGGCCGAACACAGCGCCGACTTTGCCGACTTCCTGGTGGACTTCGACAACTTCCACTCGACGCACGCCGAAGAAAACCGCGAGCTGTCGAGCATGATCTACACCCGGCTGCGCGATGCCGGGCATATTGCCACGCGCTCGATCACGCAATATTTCGACCCGGAAAAGAAGATGTTCCTGGCCGACCGCTTTATCAAGGGCACCTGTCCGAAATGCGGTACCGAGGATCAGTACGGCGACAACTGCGAAAAATGCGGCGCGACCTACGCACCGACTGACCTGAAAGACCCGAAATCGGCGATTTCCGGCGCAACGCCCGTACTGAAGGATTCCAAACACTTCTTCTTCGACCTGCCCGCCTTCGAGGACATGCTCAAGAGCTGGACCCGCAGCGGTACCCTGCAGGACGCTGTCGCCAACAAGATCGCCGAATGGCTCGATAGCGGCCTTCAACAGTGGGATATCTCCCGCGATGCGCCGTATTTCGGCTTCGAGATCCCTGACGAGCCGGGCAAATACTTCTATGTCTGGTTGGATGCGCCTATCGGCTACATCGCCAGCTTCAAGAACCTGTGCGCACGTCGCCCGGACCTGGACTTCGATGCCTTCTGGGCCAAGGACTCCACCACCGAGCTGTACCACTTCATCGGCAAGGACATCGTCAACTTCCACGCCCTGTTCTGGCCTGCAATGCTCGAAGGCGCAGGCCTGCGCAAGCCAACCGGGATCAACGTCCACGGCTACCTGACCGTGAACGGGCAGAAAATGTCGAAATCGCGTGGCACCTTCATCAAGGCGCGCACCTATCTGGAACACCTCTCGCCCGAGTACCTGCGTTACTACTACGCGGCGAAGCTGGGCCGGGGCGTTGACGACCTGGACCTGAACCTTGAAGACTTCGTGCAAAAGGTCAACTCCGACCTGATCGGCAAAGTGGTCAATATCGCCAGCCGTTGTGCAGGTTTCATCCACAAAGGCAACGCAGGCGTTCTGGTCGAGGGCAATGCCGCGCCGGAGCTGACCGACGCTTTCCTGGCTGCCGCACCTGGCATCGCCGAAGCCTACGAAGCCCGTGACTTCGCTCGCGCCATGCGTGAAACCATGGCCCTGGCCGACCGCGCCAACGCCTACATCGCCGACAAGGCTCCCTGGTCACTGGCCAAGCAGGAAGGCAAGCAGGATGAAGTCCAGGCCGTATGTGCTCTGGGCATCAACCTGTTCCGCCAACTGGTGATCTTCCTCAAGCCGGTCCTGCCAGCACTGGCCGCCGACGCCGAGAAATTCCTCAATGTCGCGCCGCTGACCTGGGACGATCACAAGACACTGCTGGGCAATCACCAGCTCAATCCGTTCTCGGCGCTGATGACCCGTATCGATCCGGCCAAGGTCGAAGCCATGACCGCCGCTTCCAAGGAAGATCTGGCTGCCAGCTCCACCGATGCTGCCCCAACAGGCAACGGCGAGCTGACCAAGGACCCGCTGTCGGCGGAAATCGACTTCGACACCTTTGCCGCTGTCGACCTGCGCGTTGCGCTGATCGTCAAGGCCGAGCATGTGGAGGGTGCAGACAAGCTGCTGCGCCTGACTCTGGATATCGGTGACGAGCAGCGCAACGTGTTCTCCGGGATCAAGAGCGCTTACCCGGAGCCGAGCAAGCTGGAAGGTCGCCTGACCATGATGATCGCCAACCTCAAGCCACGGAAAATGCGTTTTGGCATTTCCGAAGGCATGGTGATGGCGGCCGGCCCCGGCGGTGAAGAAATTTACCTGCTGAGCCCCGACAGTGGCGCCAAGCCAGGTCAGCGCATCAAGTAATGCACCCCAGGCCCGATAGTTCTGCTATCGGGCCTTTGACTATCACGCCGCTTCCTTGCCGGATACTGTCTACTTTTAAAGAGGCTCACCAGCCTGTTCGCCACCCGGCAAGATCATGACCGATTTCATCTACACACTCTTGAGCGCCGCCCTGATCAACAACTTCGTGTTGCAGCAACCGCTGGGCGCCGATCCCTTGTCACCTCAGCCACGACATCGCCTGCATGCACTGGGCATCGCTACCTGCTGGCTGATGCTGGCAAGCAGCATCGTCAGTTACCTGATCCTCCATTACGTGCTGGCGCCCTTGAATCAGGGAGGCTTGCGGCTGTTCGTCGTCTTGCCGGTGATGGTGCTTTTGCTGACGCCCAGCCTGAAGGGGCTGAAAAGACTGCTTCCACGGCTGGACTTCGACGGCCTGTGGCCGTTGCTGCTGGGGAACGCGGGCATGGCAGGCGTTTTGCTGCTCGGCATCGAACCTGATCAGGGCCTTGGGCATCTGCTGGCCCTGAGCCTCGGTGCAGGTCTGGGTTTCTGGCTGGTATTGAGCCTGCTGGATGATCTTGGGCAAAGGGTCCGCTCTGAAGATATTGCACAACCTTTTCGCGGCATGCCGATCCGCTTGATCAGCATCGGGCTCATGGGGCTGGCCTTCATGGGCTTCAACGGACTGATAAAGTCATGAACCTGATACAACGCATCGACGCCCTGCTGCCACAGACCCAATGCGGCAAATGCGGGCATCCCGGCTGCAAGCCTTACGCCGAAGGTATTGCCGGTGGCGAAGCCATCAACAAATGCCCGCCCGGCGGTGAGGAAACCATTGCGCAACTGGCGCAACTGCTGCGCATCCCCGCTCTGCCCCTGGATACCGAACGCGGCGTGGCACCGGCACAGGTCGCCTTCATTCGAGAAGCAGAATGCATCGGCTGTACAAAGTGCATTCAGGCCTGCCCGGTCGATGCCATTGTCGGTGCCGCAAAGCAGATGCATACAGTCATCATCGACGAATGCACAGGCTGCGACCTGTGTGTGGCGCCCTGCCCGGTGGACTGTATCGAAATGCGCCCGTTGCCGCTGGCAAGCGTCACACCGATTGTCGGTGGCCTGGCTTCAAGCACCGAACAACTGCAGGCCCGTGCCCAGAAGCGTAACCACGCCCGTCGTCGCTTCGAGTCGCGCAATGCACGGCTGCGTCGCGAGCTGGAGCAACGCGCAGCAGAGCGTCAGGCAAGAGCGCAAAAGCCGTTACCGGTCAGCACGTCAGTCATCGAGCGGGTTCGTAGCGACAAGGCCGCAGTGGAAGACGAAGCGCTGAAAAAAGCCCGTATTACCGTCGCCATGAGTCGTGCGCAGTTGAACAAATCCCTCAAAGCTTTCGGGCATCCGCCTATCGCTGAACAGGCTGCACGGCTGGTGGAACTGCAACGGGAATTCGAGGACGCCGAACAGGCTCTGGAAAAACTGCTTTCTGCTGCATCCGTGCAACCCGTACAGCCTGTGGCAAGGCTCGACAATAGCGGGGTAAAACGCGCCAAGATCCAGTTGGCTATGGCCCGTGCTGCCCTGAAGAAAGCCGAAGCCACACAAGCTCCGGCAGAACGACTCGCCGCATTGAGCACAGAATTGCAACACGCCGAAACAGCGCTGAGTGCTGCCGAAGCGGCCTTGATCGATGCAAGCGCCTGAGCGTCTGCAAAAGTCCATGGGCATGGTTCTGCTCGCAGTCCTGCCCGGCGCGCTGACGCTGCTGTGGCTGTATGGCTGGGGAGTGTTGATCACATGGCTGCTTGCATCGGGCACCGCTCTGCTCGTCGAGTTCACCGGCCTGCGGTTACAGGGCCGGCCTGCACATTCAAGCCTCATGGACGGCAGCGCACTGGTCAGCGCCACCCTCCTCGCGCTCGCTCTGCCGCCCTATTCCCCCTGGTGGCTGACATGCCTGGCCAGTGGCTTCGCAATGGTTTTTGGCAAGCACCTGTATGGCGGCGTCGGCAAAAATCCTTTCAATCCGGCAATGCTCGGTTATGCCTTTGTATTGGTGAGCTTTACCCAGCAGATGAATCACTGGCCTGCCAGCCATGGCCTGAATCTGATGGGCGGCCTGCAACAGATCTTCGGTTTCAGCGATGGCCCTCAAGCGGATGAGTGGTCACAGGCCACGGCACTGGATGTTCTGCGCATCAACACCAACCTGACCATTGATGAACTATTCACCAGCCATCCGGCTTTCGGCGCAATGGGTGGTCGTGGCACGGAATGGGTCAATCTGGCGTTTCTCGCAGGCGGTGCATGGCTGCTGCGACAGCGGATCATCAGCTGGCATGCTCCGGTCGGCATGCTTGCCAGCCTGTTCGTGATCAGCCTGTTGTGCTGGAACGGTTCGGGATCGGACTCCAACGGCTCACCCACCTTTCACCTGCTGACTGGCGCCACGATGCTGGGTGCTTTCTTTATCGCAACCGAGCCGGTATCCGGGCCTGCCAGCCCACGCGCACGCCTGCTGTTCGGGATCGGCATCGGCCTGATGACTTATGTGATACGCACTTGGGGCGGCTACCCGGATGGCGTGGCCTTCGCGGTACTGCTGATGAATCTGGCGGTACCGGCTCTGGAACGGCTGACCGCACGCTCATCTGCGGAGTCGGCATCATGAAGCCGCTTGGTGTGATCATCATGATCGCCATCGCGGGACTGGGCACTGGCATCAGCATGAGTGTGCAACACTCTGCCGCGCCGCGCATTCAGGCTGCTCGTGAAGAAGCACGCAACCAGGAATGGTCGAGTGTCTTGCCCGACGGCACCTACGACAATCAGCCATTGCGCCATCCATTGCCGTTGCCCGTGAGCCATTCATCAGTGCTGGGTGCCTTTCTCGCCACCCGCGAGGGCCAGCCATATGCAGTGATCTTTCATAGCCACGGCCAGGGTTATGCTGGCCCCGTGGAATTGCTTGTGGGCGTATCGATTGAAGGCAGGTTGTTGGGGATCAAGGTGCTTGAGCAACACGAGACACCGGGCATGGGCGCCCGTATCGTGAGCGAGCCTCAATGGCTGAAGGGCTTCTCAGGCAAAACGCTGAACGACGGAGCATTCGACCAGATCGCCGGTGCAACCATCACCTCCAGAGCGGTTGTCGGAGCCATTCAGGACACCTTGCGCTACTTCGACGATCACAAGGTCCGCCTTCTGAGTACAAGACCGTGAAGCTGCATACGCCCTGCCTGCTCCTTCTCGTCCCGCTGATTGGCGCTACAGATTCGCTGATCAAGGCACTCGCTTTCTTGCTGGTCTTCACTGTGGTCGCCGGCTTGCACACAGCCTTGTTACGGGCGCTGACGCCATTGCTGGATACACGCCAGAAATGGCTCGCCAGCACCCTGATTGCCGCCACACTGGTCACCTGTGCAGAAACAGGACTGCAACTTCAGGCTCCCGAACTGCATAAGGCTCTGGGCATTTATCTGCCCTTGATCGCCATCCATTGCCTTCAGATCCAGGCTGCGCCCATCAGTAAATACACCTTGGGCAGATACACCACGTTGATGCTGGTGCTGGGGTTCATGCGCGAACTGTTGGGCAACGCGACGATCCTTAGCAATGCTCACTGGTTGTTTGGAAATTCTGCAATCCAGTGGCAAATTAGCCTTCCTGGTCCAGCCTTGCACATGGCCATTCTGGCCCCCGGTGGCTTCATGCTTCTGGGCCTTCTGCTTGCCGCATACAATGCCTTGACCAGGCCGACACCTTCCAGGGAAATACCTTCTGCATGAATGCCGCAAAACGTCAGGAAATCTTCCGCAGGCTCCACGAAGACAATCCCGATCCAAAAACCGAGCTGGCCTACACCACACCGTTCGAGTTGTTGATATCGGTGATCCTGTCAGCACAGGCGACTGATGTCAGCGTCAACAAGGCCACAGCCAGGCTTTATCCGGTAGCCAATACGCCACAGGCCATTCACGCGCTGGGCGTCGAAGGATTGTCCGAGTACATCAAGACCATCGGGCTCTATAACAGCAAGGCCAGGAACGTTATTGAAACCTGTCGACTGCTCATGGAGCTGCACAACGGCGAAGTGCCACAAACTCGCGAAGCTCTGGAGGCATTACCCGGCGTGGGCCGCAAAACGGCCAATGTCGTGCTCAACACTGCTTTTCGCCAGATAGCGATGGCTGTCGACACGCACATTTTCCGTGTCAGCAACCGCACCGGCATCGCACCCGGCAAAAACGTGGTGGAAGTGGAAAAACAGTTGATGAAGTTTGTGCCCAAAAACTACCTGCTGGATGCCCATCACTGGCTGATCCTCCACGGACGCTACGTGTGCCAGGCACGCAAGCCCCGCTGCGGAAGCTGCCGAATCGAAGACCTCTGCGATTACAAGGAAAAGACCTCGGACGATTGAGCAATAGAGGTTCTATGGCGTGATCGATTGAAAAAATCTTTTTTACCAGCATCGGGATTATCGATATAAGGTGCGCCAATGACAGCCAAAGCCTGGAGTCAACTTTCATGAGTACCAGCAAAGAGCAATTGGACGTAGAAGACGATTTCATCGCTGTCGATTCGGACGACATCGAACAAGCACCCGTCGAACCCGCCAAGACCAACCTGAGCAAGCGACGCACCATCGATAACATGCTTGAAGAGCGGCGCCTGCAGAAGCAACTGGCCGATTACGACTTCGACCTTTAAGCGCCCCCTTGCAAAAACCTGATTCAAAGCCTCTCATCAGGAGAGGCTTTCGCATGGGCTTGCCTGATCGATACCGCGCAGACCCACAGGAAGCCTTTTGGGCGTGAGCATCAGACCAGCCCGTTACGCTGGGCAAGCTCGATCAGATCGACCAGTGAGTGCGCATTGAGCTTGAGCAGCAGGCGCGTCTTGTAGGTGCTGACGGTTTTATTGCTCAGGAACATGCCATCTGCGATTTCCTTGTTCGTTTTCCCCCTGGCCAATTGCTGCAACACCATCATCTCGCGCCCCGAGAGACGATCCACCATATCGGCTTCACTGGCATTCCCCATGCTTGAGCGCACGGTATGCAAGGCCTGGTTGGGAAAGTAGCTGTACCCCGATAACACCGCCTTGATGGCGCTCAGCAATTCGGTCAGATCCTGTTGCTTGCAGACATATCCGGCAGCACCGGCCTGCATGCAGCGCATGGAAAAATGGCCAGGTGCCTGCGAGGTAAGAATCAGCACCTTGAATGGCAATGTCATGGCAGACAGACGGGCAATTACTTCCAGGCCATCGAGCTTGGGAATGCCTATATCCAGAATGACGATATCGGGCAAATGTTCGCGAGCCAGTTGCAACGCATCCACTCCATTGTCCGTCTCCGCAATGACCTCATAGCCGTGGCGCTCCATCAGCATGCGTACAGCAAGGCGAATGACAGGATGATCATCCACGATCAGCACTTTATTCATGGGCAGTCCAATTTTCGCTATTCGAATTTTCAGAGTCAGCACAATAGCTTAGTCGTTTAGTGCTTTGCATGACGCTCACCCTCGAGGAGTAACAGCCAAAGACCGTTCCTACACATACAACAGAAAACTCCTACAAATTTCGCTACTAACGAACTATTTTTTATATTTTTCATAGAGCCTCCCCTTCGGAATTCGATGAAATTACTACCGTCTGGAGTGCTGAGATAGAGCATCGTAACTCAGATAAAACAATTATTGCCGCGAGGTCAAGCATTAGTCTTTTACTTCTCAAGCCTGATCAGTCAATAGCCGATGAACATGCAATCGCCCCGATGGTTATTCACCCTTGGCAACTGTCAAAAACCTGGATAGACGTCATTTATGTAGCCTCTTGCCACCACTCTAAAACTGAAAACGCGCAAACGAACAGCGCTACCGAGAACCGGCCTGAATAGGGGCACAGAGACATCAGGCATCATGTTCCAGGCAGCTACAGCATGCTCGCTCCGAGCACCTGTGAACCAATCGGGCGTACGTAAAACAGGCGAGAATCATATTGAATTACTTGCTTCAGAAATTTACCTTCAAAACCATATATCAGCACTACGTAGAAAAAATACACATATAAATATACCTTTCTTATACAAACCCAAGCAAAAAGACCAAGACCACGCAACGTTCAGATTTTTCCTACATCGCACGAAACCAGGACTCCTCAACTATCAGTTACTCACTGCAGAAGCATTCAAGATGCTGACTTTACGCTATCACCACGATAAAAGTGATACATAAATACTCCCTACAGAAAAGTTTCATACCTTTCTGTCGCACACCGTACACAGTTCAATTCTGCGAATGGCTCATTCGACAAGTAGCTAATACTATATTTCATTTGGCTTCCATACCTGCCACGCCAAAGAGGAAACGTACTACACAACTAGCAGACGGTAGATAGCAGCATGTAAGACCTCTTCAAATCCAACAAGTCAATTCATGTAGTGCGCCGTTTTTTCACTTGCAAATTCTATTACCAGTCGTTACTTTTTTAACAACGAACTCATTACTTTCTGCCAACAACTATGTGCAGTTAGATTAGAGCGACCCAACAAACGACGTCATTTTAATGACGCCATGAATAACACAGCTTTATATGGACTCTGCTTATCAAGAGAGTCGAAAGGATTCGGGCAACATGAACATGGCCGATCAGGAACACCCTCCCTTTGACAAGCCCGAACCGGGCCTGACAATTCTTTTGAATTGGCCATGTGTATAACCATGTTCAAAAAGGGATATACCATGAACAACAAAACCTCTCACTCAACCTCAAAAAATATAACCCCTCTTGATTTAACCGCCGCTGTTGAACAGTTTGTGGCACAAGGAGGTGTCATTGCAGTTATACCCGATGGCGAAACAGCAGAAACACCGGTTCTAGCGGTTGCGGAAGAAGCACCTGCCCTTTATCCGGAGCTTGAAAAAAGTGCCAAACTGGAGTTGCTCAGGAATCTGGTTGCCAAAGGCGCAGGGGTTTCCGCCCTGCAATATTCATTGAGGATGAACAAGAAGGAAATTCGACAACTGGCGCTGGAAAACGATGTAAAGATCAAGTTCAGCCGCCCTATAAGAGAAGCCAATAAAGACCCCCACTATGACACCTCCGATATTGACGATGTCGTTGCCGGTCATGCCATGCATTATTCCAGCCTCGGCTATACCGCGCCGGAAATTGCACAACTACTTGATCTGAGTGTGCGACAGGTCTGGAATATCGGTAAAGCCTATCGTTTTGAATTCAAACAAAAGAGGGACAGTGAAACGCCCTGAACATACTTGATATAAACAGATAACCCGACGCGGTATCGACTGGACTTCGTGTCGATACCGCCCCCCCGGCCCGCATCGCCACACACGCCCGCGACACTGCACGACACGAGCATTTGAAACGCCTTCCTGCGACCCACTTCTTCTTTATCTCTCGCACACACAAGAATGCCCGCAGCACCCGGCATCAAGAACGCAAACGGGGAGTATCAGCATGGGAAAGGTCGGGAAAAACGTGACAGTGCATTGCACACCGCCGATTTAAAATGCAGCCCCGAAGGGCTGCATTCTCAAACATCAGACCGGGTTCAGAAGAACTTGCGGCCCTTGTTCGCAGCAATGCGCATGCGCAGGGCATTGAGCTTGATGAAGCCAGCAGCGTCCGCCTGATTGTAAGCACCGCCATCCTCTTCAAAGGTGGCAATGTTTGCATCGAACAGCGACTCTTCGGACTTGCGACCAGTAACGATCACATTACCTTTATACAGTTTCAGGCGAACGATACCGTTCACATGGACCTGGGACGCATCGATCATCTGTTGCAGCATCAGACGCTCAGGGCTCCACCAGTAGCCGGTGTAGATCAGGCTGGCGTACTTGGCCATCAACTCATCCTTGAGGTGAGCGACTTCACGATCCAGAGTGATCGACTCGATGGCGCGGTGAGCGCGCAGCATGATGGTGCCGCCTGGGGTTTCATAGCAGCCGCGGGACTTCATGCCCACATAACGGTTTTCCACGATGTCCAGACGGCCGATGCCGTTCTCGCCACCGATGCGGTTCAAGGTAGCCAGTACGGTAGCAGGCGACATTTCAACGCCGTCCAGAGCGACGATATCGCCATTGCGATAGGTCAGCTCAAGATAGGTTGGAACGTTCGGCGCGTCTTCCGGAGACTTGGTCCAGCGCCACATGTCCTCTTCGTGCTCGGTCCAGGTATCTTCCAGCACGCCGCCTTCATAGGAGATGTGCAGCAGGTTGGCATCCATCGAGTACGGGGATTTTTTCTTGCCATGACGCTCGATCGGGATTGCATGCTTCTCGGCATAATCCATCAGCTTTTCACGCGAAAGCAGATCCCACTCACGCCATGGGGCAATCACTTTGACGCCTGGCTTGAGGGCGTAGGCGCCCAGCTCGAAACGAACCTGATCGTTACCTTTACCGGTAGCACCATGGGAAATGGCGTCAGCGCCGGTTTCGTTGGCGATTTCGATCAGGCGTTTGGCGATCAGTGGACGAGCGATGGAAGTACCCAGCAGGTACTCGCCTTCGTAGACGGTGTTGGCACGGAACATCGGGAACACGAAATCACGTACGAACTCTTCACGCAGGTCGTCGATGTAGATTTCTTTAACGCCCATGGCCTGAGCCTTGGCACGTGCCGGCTCGACCTCTTCCCCCTGACCCAGGTCAGCTGTAAAGGTCACCACTTCGCAGTTATACGTATCTTGCAGCCACTTCAGAATGACCGAAGTATCCAGGCCACCGGAATACGCGAGAACTACCTTGTTTACGTCCGCCATGCCATCACTCCACCGGGTTGTACGGAAAACCGTTGATTCTACCGTTCAAACCAGCAAATTTACAGGGGCGCGACAGCTTGTGACGACGAGGCGACAGGTTATGTCAGCCTCGCGAGGAGACAGGCGGGTTACGAAGTGCGTGCAGCGCTGGCGGCAGAAGCGACTGGAACCGGCTTTTCTTCGGGAGCGACACGCTCCAGATGCACATTTACACGGCGGTTGCGCGCGCGGTTGGCATCGTTGGTGTTGGGAGCCAGCGGATAACGCTCGCCATGAAAGCGCAAGGTGATCTGTTGCTCGGGAATCCCCTGAGCCTTCATATAGTCCATCACCGCCAGCGCCCGACGCCGGGACAGGTCGCGGTTGGTCAGGCGATTGCCGCTGTTATCCGAATGGCCGTCCAGCTCGATATGGTTGACCGTTGGGTCGGCACGCAGATACGCAATCATATTGTCCAGACGGGCCTTGGCCTTGGCGTCCAGCTCGATGCCGCCGCCGGGGAAGCCAACTTCGGCCTGCTTGATCTGATCGAAATTCATCGGCAGCAGTTTGGTCGTACACAACTGATAGTCGCTGAACGCCTTGCTGAACCTGACGGGCAATAGCCTTATTTCCATTGGGCCACCGCCATCGCGGGTGCTATGACGGATGAGCGGGCTGCGCCCTTCCATCAAACCGCTGATCAGGCGTCCGGCCTGTGCCTCGGAGCTATTGAAAGGAATCTCGCCATTGCTGACACGGACCGAGCCGAGGTTGATATCACCCCGTCCCGGCTGCCAGGGTGCTGCCGCAGCCAGCAGAGTGGCCGAACCATTACCCAGCATGTTGTAAGACGGCTTGAGACGGAATGTAGCCTGCTCACCGGCGCGGCGCACGAATTCACCTACACCGAAATCGGTAATCGGCTGACTCAGGCGACACTCGAACTGATCCCCTTCGACCTTCCACTCGATACTCTCCAGACGTGTCTGGAAACTGACTGCCATGGCCGGGAGGCTGGCAAATACGCTGAGCAAGGCGAGATATAGCTGGCGCACGGGAGGCTCCACTTATAAAAATGACACGAAACAAAAAACTGCTTCTTACGTCGGGCTATCGGTAACTTCCTACAAAACTTGATAGCGAGTGCCTGAGAGAGTCTTTTCCGGTAGGATTCCCAGCAGTTTGACCCGCCTGGAATCCCCAATGTCTGACCGCCTGACCCTTCTGCGTCCCGACGACTGGCACATCCACCTCCGTGACGGAGCTGTTTTGCCACACACCGTTGCTGACGTTGCGCGCACTTTTGGCCGCGCAATCATCATGCCCAACCTTGTGCCCCCAGTACGCAATGCACAGCAAGCCGATGCCTATCGCCAGCGCATCCTGGATGCACGCCCGGCCGGCAGCCGTTTCGAGCCGCTGATGGTGCTTTATCTGACCGACCAGACCACGCCCGAGGACATTCGCACGGCCAAGGCCAGCGGTTTCGTCCATGCGGCCAAACTGTATCCGGCCGGTGCGACCACCAACTCCGACTCTGGCGTCACCAGCATCGACAAGATTTTCCATGTTCTGGAAGCCATGGCCGAAGTCGGCATGCTGCTGCTGGTCCATGGCGAAGTCACCCGCGGCGACATTGACGTCTTCGACCGCGAGAAGATCTTCATCGACGAGCATCTGCGCCGTGTGGTGGAGCGCTTCCCGACGTTGAAAGTGGTGTTTGAACACATCACGACCGGTGACGCCGTGCAATTCGTCAATGCGGCCCCGGCCAACGTTGCAGCGACCATCACCGCGCATCACTTGCTCTATAACCGCAACCACATGCTGGTCGGCGGTATTCGGCCACATTTCTATTGCCTGCCGATCCTCAAGCGCAATACGCACCAGACAGCGCTGCTCGATGCCGCAACCAGTGGCAACGGCAAGTTCTTCCTGGGCACCGACTCGGCACCTCATGCCCAGCATGCCAAGGAAGCCGCCTGCGGTTGCGCTGGCTGCTACACGGCCTATGCCGCTATCGAAATGTATGCCGAGGCTTTCGAGCAACGTAACGCGCTGGACAAACTGGAAGGCTTCGCCAGCCTCCACGGCCCGGCGTTCTACGGCCTGCCTGCCAACCAGGACACCATCACGCTGGTTCGTGACGAGTGGACAGCCCCTGCCAGCCTGCCATTTGGCGAGTTGAGCGTAATCCCGCTGCGCGCCGGAGAAAAACTGCGCTGGCGCCTGCTGGAGGAAAATGCGTGAGTGAAGATCATTACGACGACGAACAGGACGGTCACGGTGGCGGCGGCTCGCGCCACCCGATGGCAGCAC
The DNA here is from genome assembly GCF_030580745.1 of Pseudomonas serbiensis. Lineage (NCBI taxonomy): Bacteria > Pseudomonadati > Pseudomonadota > Gammaproteobacteria > Pseudomonadales > Pseudomonadaceae > Pseudomonas > Pseudomonas serbiensis. Next base: position 190,771 of record NZ_JAUQOO010000008.1, on the reverse strand, counting down.
GTTTTCGTGGCTACCTGCCTGTAGTCATCGACGTGGAAACCGGTGGTTTCAATGCGGCAACCGATGCCCTGCTGGAAATCGCCGCTGTAACGATCGGCATGGACGAAAAAGGTTTTGTGTTCCCGGAGCACACCTATTTCTTCCGTGTGGAACCGTTCGAGGGCGCCAATATCGAAGCGGCTGCGCTTGAGTTCACCGGTATCAAGCTCGATCACCCGCTGCGCATGGCAGTGAGCGAAGAAACCGCACTGACCGATATCTTTCGCGGCGTGCGCAAGGCGCTGAAGGCCAATGGCTGCAAACGCGCCGTGCTGGTCGGCCACAACGCCAGCTTCGATCTGGGCTTCCTGAACGCTGCCGTCGCTCGCCTGGACATGAAACGCAATCCGTTTCATCCGTTCTCCAGCTTCGACACCGCAACCCTCGCTGGCCTGGCCTATGGTCAGACAGTACTGGCCAAGGCGTGCCAGGCAGCCGGAATGGACTTCGATGGACGCGAGGCCCACTCGGCTCGCTACGACACCGAAAAAACCGCCGAGCTGTTCTGTGGCATCGTCAACCGCTGGAAGGAAATGGGCGGCTGGGAAGACTACGACGACTGAGGCCCATGCCTCATGAATGAACCGGCCTTGCGCCGGTTTTTTTATTTATATTTCCCACGGCAGTTAACGACGCATTACCGGGCAGAATTGAAAATTGCTCATGACCGTCCATCGGAGTTGGCAAAGCGTATCCAAAACAGTTTTGACAAGCATTCTCATTAAGATTAACCTCCTCGGCACAAAGCAATAACCAGCGACGGTTACCGACTTATGTATGTTTGCCTCTGCCAAGGTGTCACTGACGGCCAGATCCGGGATGCAATCCTTGAGGGCTGCTGTAGTTATCGCGAAGTGCGTCAGACGTTGGGTGTTGCCAGCAAATGCGGAAAATGCGCCTGCCTTGCCAAGGAAGTGGTGCGTGAAACCCTGACAGAACTGCAAAGCAGCCAGGTTTCGCTGGCTTATCCAGCAGAATTTTCAGCTGCCTGAATTCCCCTATTTCAAAGAACCGGACCCTGTGTCCGGTTTTTTTATGCCTGTAATTCAAGCGCTTAGCGTCAAGATGCGGAACTCAAACATTCTTATTCTTATTTAATTTCACTTATTATTCAATAACTTAGGTTTGACAGGCTTTTAAGTGCAGCTCAAACTCGCGCTTTATATACACAAGCCATCGGCAGGACCTCGAACATGAAAGGCGACATTACAGTCATCCAGCATCTCAACAAGATCCTCGGAAACGAGCTGGTCGCGATCAATCAGTACTTCCTGCATGCCCGCATGTATGAAGATTGGGGTCTGAAAAAACTGGGCGCTCATGAGTATCGCGAGTCCATCGACGAGATGAAGCACGCCGACAAGCTCATCAAGCGCATCCTGTTCCTCGAAGGCCTGCCTAACCTGCAAGAGCTGGGCAAGATCCTGATCGGCGAGCACACCAAGGAAATGCTTGAGTGCGACCTGAAGATCGAAAAGAAAGGCCTGGCAGACCTCAAGGCTGCGATTGCGCACTTTGAAACCGTTGGCGACTTTGGCAGCCGCGAACTGCTGGAAGACATCCTCGAATCCGAGGAAGAGCACATCGACTGGCTGGAAACCCAACTGGGCCTGATCGAAAAAGTGGGTATCGAAAATTACCTGCAGTCGCAGATGGGCGATTAAGCCTTTTCAGCGACCGACAAAAAGCCCCGCCTCTGACGAGAGCGGGGCTTTTTGTCGGTCGCAGTTCCGGTAGGAGCGAATTCATTCGCGAATGAATTCGCTCCTACGGCCTGCAATTAGGACTTCGCGCTTTCAGCCGCTTGCTTGAGCAGAGGCTGCAACTCACCGTTCTGGAACATTTCGGTGATGATGTCGCTGCCGCCAACCAGCTCACCGGCAACCCACAGTTGCGGGAAGGTCGGCCAGTTGGCGTATTTAGGCAGGTTGGCGCGGATTTCCGGGTTCTGCAGAATGTCGACATAAGCGAATTTTTCGCCACATGCCATCAAGGCCTGGGAGGCTTTGGCCGAAAAACCGCACTGCGGGGCATTCGGAGCGCCTTTCATGTAAAGCAGAATGGTGTTGTTGGCAATCTGCTCTTTGATCGTTTCGATGATATCCATGGAGCACCTCGGCTGAACTTTCCGACTCAGTTGTCGGCACGGTGGCGCATTGTAACGGAATCCCGTGCCAGACGCTCAGTCTTGAACTCAGCAGGAAGTCACCTGCACAGGCACGCCATTCAACACGGCATTGCCGGACAAGACATCGAGCTGTCGCTCGTCAGTCAGGTCATTGGCACTGACGCCTGGCTGCCCCTGGGCGATCGCCATACGCACCCCGGCACGCGAATGCCCCCAGCCATGGGGCAAGCTGACCACTCCGGGCATCATCTCGGCACTGCCCAACACCTGCACTTCGATCATCCCGACCCGCGAGTTGACCTTCACCTGTTGCCCGTCGCTCAGACCTCGACTGGCCAGATCATCGGGATGCATCAGCAATTGATGACGAGGTTTGCCCTTCACCAGACGGTGATAGTTATGCATCCATGAGTTGTTGCTGCGCACATGCCGTCGACCGATCAACAACAACTCCCCTGCTTGCGGCGCTGGTGATTCAATGAACCGGGACAGATCAGCCATGATCACTTCAGGAGCCGCCTGGAGACGTCCATTGGCGGTTTTCAGGCGAGGTGTCAGATTGGGTTTCAATGGCCCCAGATCCAGCCCGTGCGGGTAATTGCCCAAGGCCTCGACTGACAAAGCGTGAGACGATGCCTCACCATACAAGCCCTTGCGCAGGCCATGGTCGATGATTGCCGCAGGAGGCATCGTCGGTTTCAGTTCCTTTTGGGCCTTGGCCGCAAAAGCCCTGGCCAGCCCGACGAAGATTTCCCAGTCATGCAATGCGCCTTCAGGCTTGGCAAAGATCGCACGATTGAAGCGGGTGACGTTACGCACCGCCAGAAGGTTGAAAGTCGTGTCGTAATGATCGTTTTCCAGCGCCGAGGTTGAAGGCAGGATCAGATCGGCATAACGAGTGGTTTCATTGATGTACAGATCGATACTGAGCATGAAATCCAGCCCGTCCAGAGCCTCTTCCAACTGGCGCCCGTTGGGCGTGGACAGTACCGGGTTGCCGGCAACCGTGACCAAGGCACGTATCTGCCCTTCCCCTTCGGTCAGAATCTCTTCTGCCAGCGCCGAAACCGGCAACTCGCCGCCATACTCGGGCAAACCGGAAACCCTGCTCTGCCAGAGATTGAAATGCCCGCCTGAAGTCGAACTGACCAGATCCACGGCAGGTTCGGTACACAGGGTTCCGCCGACCCGATCAAGGTTGCCGGTCACCAGATTGATCAATTGCACCAGCCAGTGACACAGCGTTCCAAAGGCCTGAGTGGAAATTCCCATGCGCCCGTAACACACAGCTTTGTCAGCGGCAGCGAAATCACGGGCCAGCTGGCGAATCTGCTCGGCAGGAATCCCACAACGCGGGCTCATGGCTTCGGCGCTCAGCGCCTTGATCGCCTCTCGCACCTGCTCCAGACCATCGACGGGCAAATGACTCTCGCGGGTCAGGCCTTCCTCGAACAAGGTGTTGAGCAGACCGAAAAGCAGCGCGGCATCGCCACCGGGCCGGACAAAGACATGTTGATCCGCAATCGCAGCCGTCTCGCTGCGCCGAGGATCGACCACAACCACTTTGCCGCCACGTTTCTGAATGGCTTTCAGGCGCTTCTCGACATCAGGCACCGTCATGATGCTGCCATTGGAGGCCAGGGGGTTGCCGCCCAGGATCAGCATGAAATCGGTGTGGTCGATATCGGGCACAGGCAGTAACAGACCGTGGCCATACATCAGGAAACTGGTGAGGTGATGCGGCAGTTGATCGACAGAAGTGGCCGAGTAACGGTTACGGGTCTTGAGCAAGCCGAGAAAATAGTTGCTATGGGTCGTCAGCCCATAGTTATGCACGCTGGGGTTGCCTTGATAGACCGCGACTGCGTTTTGCCCATACTGCTGCTGAATGGCAAAAAGGCGCTCGGCGACGAGATCAAAAGCATCCTGCCACTCGATCGGCTGCCATTGGCTCCCCACACGCAACATGGGCTGGCGCAAGCGGTCGGGATCATTCTGGATATCTTGCAGGGCCACGGCCTTGGGACAGATGTGGCCACGGCTGAAACCATCGAGCGGGTCGCCCTTGATCGAGGTGATGATCGGGGCAGCATCCGGGGATGCACTGGTTTCGATGGTGAGGCCGCAGATGGCCTCGCACAGGTGGCAAGCGCGGTGGTGCTCGGTCCTCATCATCGCAGCCTCATATTCTTGTCATGGCAGTCATGATTGATTGCATTGACAAGAATATGGAACGTTACTGCCGAGCGCGCCAGAGACGTTCGTCTCGTGAATCGCGGGCCATCAGGCTGGCGGATGGCCTCAGTCGGTCAGTTGCCGATGGGGGTCACGACCTTACGCTGCAACTGGATTTCAGTGACAGTTTCGATCTGCTCCTGAGCGACATGCACGCCCGTCAGCTCGCCGATCAGACGCCAGTGGTCATCAAGACCTGAACTGATGGTCGCCATACGGTCGATCATGCGACGTCCGGCAGCCCGCGTGACTTCGTCTTCGCTACGCAACAACTCAAAAGACATCGACGTCATCGAAGCGGTGAGGTGCGTCAGGGTACGAGCGGTCAACCCAAGCAGCTCCGTTAGTTGTCGTTCCTTTGAGTCCATTCCCGGCTCCTCGATTGATATTGAGCAGTTACTTGTAACTCTTTATAACTCACGTAAGCAGTTAAGGAAACGGGCAACCTTTCAACGCCGTGAAGCACGTCGCATAAGCGTAGAGGCACAAGACCGGACTTTTACAGGATCGGCATCAATTGCCAAGCACTGTTTGGTCAGTGTACAAATGCTGCCTTCTGCAATCAGCGGACCGGCCACAGGGCTGTTTCAACCAGCGCCTTTGCGGTTACGGACTTCGTTCTCTCTGAAGTAAGCATGCTATTGGTAAGACGCGACATTTTTTTATACTATCGCGCCTTCCTTATTCGTCGCCCCCGTGCGGCTTTCGCCTCAGGTCATGCCGTTTTCCCGATAAAAACCGGCTTTCAGAACCTGCGGTCTGTTGCAAAAAAGGTAGTTAATAATGAGCGCCAGGCACTTTCTCTCGATGATGGATTACACCCCAGATGAGCTTCTGGGCCTGATCCGTCGTGGCGTAGAGCTTAAAGACCTGCGAAATCGCGGCGTGCTTTTTGAACCACTCAAGAATCGAGTGCTGGGGATGATCTTCGAGAAATCCTCGACACGTACCCGTCTTTCCTTTGAAGCCGGCATGATCCAGATGGGTGGTCAGGCCATCTTTCTGTCCCATCGCGACACCCAACTGGGCCGTGGCGAGCCGATTGCCGACAGTGCAAAGGTCATGTCACGCATGCTCGATGCGGTGATGATTCGTACTTTTGCCCACAGCAACCTGACCGAATTCGCTGCCAATTCCCGCGTCCCGGTGATCAACGGGCTGTCCGACGATCTGCATCCGTGCCAGTTGCTGGCCGACATGCAGACTTTCCTGGAGCATCGTGGCTCGATCAAGGGCAAGACGGTGGCCTGGATCGGCGACGGCAACAATATGTGCAACAGCTATATAGAAGCAGCCATACAGTTTGACTTCCAGTTGCGCGTGGCCTGCCCTTCCGGCTACGAGCCAAACCCGGAGTTCCTGGCACTGGCCGGTGATCGCGTGACCGTCACCCGTGATCCGAAGGAAGCAGTCGCCGGCGCGCATCTGGTCAGTACCGATGTCTGGACCTCGATGGGCCAGGAAGAAGAAACCGCCAAACGCATCGCGCTGTTCGCCCCTTTCCAAGTCACTCGGGCCTTGCTCGACCTGGCTGCCGAAGACGTCCTGTTCATGCATTGCCTGCCAGCGCATCGCGGGGAAGAAATCAGCGTCGACCTGCTGGATGATGAACGCTCGGTCGCCTGGGATCAGGCCGAAAACCGCCTGCATGCCCAGAAAGCCCTGCTGGAGTTTCTGGTCGCGCCGTCCTATCAGCCAAAATGAGTCATACCCTGCTGCTGAATCTGCGCAATCTGGCATGCGGCTATCAGGATCAACGTGTGGTGCAGGACCTCAACCTGCACCTCAACGCCGGGGATATCGGCTGTCTGCTGGGATCGTCAGGGTGCGGCAAGACCACGACCTTGCGCGCCATTGCCGGGTTTGAACCGATCCATGCCGGCGAGATCACGCTGGCCGGCGAAGTCATCTCACGCCCCGGCTGGACCCTCGCGCCGGAGAAACGCCGGATCGGCATGGTGTTCCAGGACTATGCGCTGTTTCCACATCTGAGCGTGGCGCAGAACATCGCCTTCGGTATCCGTAAACACCCGCGCCTGAATCAGGTGATCGACGAATTGCTGGAGTTGGTCAATCTGGGCTCGCTGGGCAAACGTTATCCTCATGAGCTTTCCGGCGGACAGCAGCAACGTGTCGCGCTGGCCCGAGCGCTGGCTCCGGAGCCGCAGTTGTTATTGCTGGATGAGCCGTTTTCCAACCTCGACGGTGAATTGCGCCGACGCCTGAGCCATGAAGTGCGCGACATTCTCAAGGCTCGTGGCACCAGCGCGATTCTGGTGACCCATGACCAGGAGGAAGCCTTCGCGGTCAGCGACCATGTGGGTGTCTTCAAGGAAGGTCGGCTTGAGCAATGGGATACGCCCTACAACCTGTATCACGAACCGCAGACGCCTTTCGTGGCCAGTTTCATCGGGCAAGGCTATTTCATTCGCGGGCAACTGGTAGATCCACAGTCGGTACAGACCGAAATCGGCGTACTGCGTGGCAATCGCGCCTATCCGGGCGTCAGCGGCAGTGCCGTCGACGTGTTGCTGCGGCCGGACGATATTGTCTATGCCGCCGACAGCGACCTGAAGGCACGGGTCGTTGGCAGAACATTCCAGGGCGCTTCGACCCTGTATCGCTTGCAGTTACCGACAGGCAGCCAGCTTGAAGCCATCTTCCCGGGCCATGCCGATCATATGACAGGGGAAGAAGTCGGCATCCGGGTGACCACCGAGCATCTGGTGCTGTTTCCGGCTGCCGGGAGTGTTGCCGCGCATTCGGTTCTGTAGATCGCTTTTCGCGAATGAATTCGCTCCGACCTTGAAGTGAGAGCGAACTATTCCCGCCCGATTGCGGCAAAAACCGCCTTGGTATGTTCGGCCAGCACCGCCGCCGACAACTCAACCTCCAGCCCGCGCCGACCTGCACTGACGTAGATCGTCTCAAAAGGCTGGGCGGTGTGGTCGATGAAGGTGCGTAAACGCTTCTTCTGCCCCAGGGGGCTGATCCCGCCCAACAGATAACCGGTTGCCCGCTGGGCCGCAGCCGGGTCGGCCATTTCGGTTTTCTTCGCCGCAGCGGCACTGGCCAGGGCTTTCAGATCCAGGGTTCCGGCAACCGGCACCACGGCCACCAACAATTCCCCCTTTTCAGTGCTGGCAAGCAGGGTCTTGAACACCCGCGCCGCTTCGAGGCCAAGCTTTTCGGCCGCTTCCAGCCCATAAGACGCTGCTTTCGGATCATGTTCGTAACTGTGAATACGATGTTCGGCGCGAACCTTTTTCAATAAATCCAGCGCGGGGGTCATACGACACTCCTGATAACTCAAGGCGGCCATTACTTTAGGCGAAATGCAGCGCAAAAGCCCTGTCTCAATACATACACCTCAGTGATAGCCCTTTAAAATCAAAAAAATAATTCCTACACAAAATGGAGAAAAATCAAATTTCGCTGTCAGAAAATATCGTCAACGGTTCACTTTCAACCTTTGACAGCATTGTTTCTTGTCTATATTTTTTCGTTTACGAATATTTTTGAAATTCAATTTTCAACAAGATTCGTAAAACCGGTCGGGAATGGGGTTTTCCCGATACGGCAGATGATGAGCATCGGTGCTTTGCATACGAAGCCGCAAAAAACAAAAAAATGAGGTTCAAATGACCATATCAATGCAACAACCGACGCTCAGAGGCCAGTGCCTGGCTGAATTCCTTGGCACCGCTCTGATGATCTTCTTCGGCACAGGATGCGTTGCAGCGCTCAAGGTCGCAGGTGCTTCATTTGGCTTGTGGGAAATCTGCATCATCTGGGGTCTGGCCGTCAGCATGGCGATTTACATAAGCGCCGGTGTTTCGGGCGCTCACCTGAACCCTGCCGTCAGCATCGCACTCAGCCTCTTTGCAGGCTTCGAAAAGAAAAAACTGCCCTTCTATATAAGCGCACAGATTGCCGGTGCCTTCTGTGGTGCGGGGCTGGTCTATCTGCTTTACATCAGCCTGTTCTTCGATTACGAACATGCACACAACATGATTCGTGGCAGCGTGCAAAGCCTTGAATTGGCGTCGGTGTTCTCAACCTATCCGAACCCGGCCATTTCAGTGGGCCAGGCGTTTCTGGTCGAGGTGGTGATCACTGCCGTGCTGATGGGCGTCATCATGGCTCTGGGCGATGACAGCAACGGCCTGCCACGCGGCGCGATGGCGCCTTTGCTGGTCGGCTTGCTGGTTGCCGTGATCGGAGCATCCATGGGGCCGCTGACCGGCTTCGCCATGAACCCGGCACGGGATTTCGGCCCTAAACTGATGACATTCCTTGCAGGCTGGGATGAGATAGCGTTCACCGGTGGGCGCGACATACCGTATTTCCTGGTTCCGATCTTTGCACCGATTCTGGGTGCCTGCCTGGGTGCTGCCGGCTATCGCGGGCTTATCGCCCGTCATCTGCCCAGCGCCGTCGCCGTTGAACAGGCTCCTGAAGCCATTCGCGGCAAAGCACAGACTTCCGCTTGAATACCCCCAATAACGCAAGGCAATCGAAATGACAGACTCTCAGAACAAGAACTACATCATTGCCCTTGACCAGGGCACCACCAGTTCACGTGCGATCATTTTCGACCGCAACGCCAACGTGGTGAGCACCGCCCAAAGCGAGTTCGTCCAGCATTACCCGCAGGCTGGCTGGGTCGAGCATGACCCGATGGAAATCTTCGCCACCCAGACCGCCTGCATGACCAAGGCCCTGGCTCAGGCTGACCTGCATCACAATCAGATCGCGGCCATCGGTATCACCAACCAGCGTGAAACCACGGTTGTATGGGAAAAGGACACCGGCCGCCCGATCTACAACGCCATCGTCTGGCAGTGCCGCCGCAGCACCGAAATCTGCCAGCAGCTCAAGCGCGACGGCCTTGAAGAATACATCAAGGAAACCACCGGCCTGGTCACCGACCCGTACTTCTCCGGTACCAAGCTCAAGTGGATTCTGGATAACGTCGAAGGCAGCCGCGAGCGCGCACGCAAGGGCGAGCTGATGTTTGGCACCGTCGATAGCTGGCTGATCTGGAAATTCACCGGCGGCAAGATTCACGTCACCGACTACACCAACGCCTCGCGCACCATGCTGTTCAACATCCATACCCTGGAATGGGATCAGCGCATGCTCGATGTGCTGGATATCCCTCGCGAAATGCTGCCTGAGGTCAAGGCATCCTCGGAAGTCTATGGCCACAGCAAAAGCGGGATTCCGATTGCCGGTATCGCAGGCGACCAGCAGGCCGCGCTGTTCGGGCAAATGTGCGTGGAACCGGGCCAGGCGAAAAACACCTACGGCACTGGCTGCTTCCTGCTGATGAACACCGGCAAGAAAGCCGTCAAGTCGGCCCACGGCATGCTGACCACCATCGGCTGCGGCCCGCGTGGCGAAGTGGCTTACGCACTGGAAGGCGCGGTGTTCAACGGCGGCTCTACTGTGCAGTGGCTGCGTGACGAACTGAAAATCGTCAACGACGCGCTGGACACCGAGTACTTCGCCAACAAGGTCAAGAACAGCAACGGCGTGTATCTGGTCCCGGCCTTTACCGGCCTGGGCGCGCCCTACTGGGACCCTTATGCCCGTGGCGCATTGTTCGGCCTGACTCGCGGCGTGAAAGTCGACCACATCATCCGCGCCGCACTGGAATCCATCGCCTATCAGACTCGCGATGTGCTGGACGCCATGCAGCAGGATTCGGGCGAACGTCTCAAGTCTCTGCGCGTCGATGGCGGCGCGGTCGCCAACAACTTCCTCATGCAATTCCAGGCCGACATCCTCGGCACTCAGGTCGAGCGCCCGCAAATGCGCGAAACCACCGCTCTGGGCGCAGCGTTCCTGGCTGGTCTGGCAATTGGCTTCTGGAGCAGTCTGGACGAGTTGCGCAACAAGGCCGTGATCGAGCGTGTGTTCGAGCCTCAGTGCGACGAGGCAGAAAAAGAGAAGCTCTACGCTGGCTGGAAGAAAGCCGTCGAGCGCACTCGTGACTGGGAACCACACGAAAACGAGGAGTAAGCAGGACGGGGAGCAGGATTATTGAAGCTGACAGCCGAGGCCCGGCTGCGGCATCATGGGCGCCATTTGCAGAGGGTGCCCTAAGGAAAAACAATGAACCTGCCTCCCCGCCAGCAACAAATCCTCGAACTGGTTCGCGAACGCGGCTATGTGAGCATCGAGGAAATGGCGACGCTGTTCGTCGTGACCCCACAAACCATCCGCCGGGATATCAATCAACTTGCGGAAATGAACCTGCTGCGTCGCTACCACGGCGGCGCGGCCTATGACTCAAGCATCGAAAACACCGCCTACGCCATGCGTGCGGACCAGATGCGTGACGAGAAACAACGGATCGCCGAAGCCATCGCCGCACAGATCCCGGACAACGCCTCGCTGTTCATCAATATCGGTACCACCACCGAATCCATCGCCCGCGCCCTGCTCAACCACAACAACCTGAAAATCATCACCAACAACCTGCACGTGGCCTCGATCCTGAGCGGCAAGGATGATTTCGAGGTCCTGCTGGCCGGTGGCAACGTGCGCCGCGACGGCGGCGTGGTCGGTCAGGCCAGTGTGGATTTCATCACCCAGTTCAAAGTCGACTTTGCTCTGGTCGGTATCAGCGGAATCGACGAAGACGGCAGCCTGCTGGATTTCGATTATCAGGAAGTCCGGGTTTCCCAGGCGATCATTGCCAATGCCAGACAAGTGCTGCTGGCTGCGGACTCCAGCAAGTTCGGGCGTAACGCCATGGTGCGGCTTGGCCCTATCACCCTGATCGATTGTCTGGTGACCGATCAGGCGCCTGTGCCGGCACTGCAGCAATTGCTTGCCCAGCACAAGATTCGCCTCGAAGTGGTTTGATTCACATCGTTTTTTGCGAACTGTAGGACCGGATTTATCCGGGAAGGCCGCGTGCAATCTCATACAGATGCAGCGGCCTTTTCGCGAATGAATTCGCTCCTGCGGGGCATGGCTGCACAGGCAAGCATTTGCGAAAATCGTCCTACGATGTTCGTTTTTATTCCTTTCCCCTCATCCTCATCAGTATTTTCAATAAATACTGACTGGCAGCGCCTTGTTTCTTGAGCTATTATTTTCACAAACGAACATCAATGTTCAAATTCGCCTTTCGTGCGTTATTCAAGAATTGTCCAGGAGGCCACCCAATGCCCCACTCCACTGCGTCAGCACCATCGCTTTCCGAGGTCTACGACATTGCCGTTATCGGTGGTGGTATCAACGGTGTCGGTATTGCAGCGGATGCATCGGGCCGTGGCCTGTCGGTTTTCCTGTGTGAAAAGGATGACCTGGCCAGCCACACCTCGTCGGCCAGCAGCAAGCTGATCCACGGCGGGCTGCGCTACCTGGAACATTACGAATTCCGTCTGGTGCGAGAGGCACTGGCCGAGCGCGAAGTATTGCTGGCCAAGGCGCCGCATATCGTCAAGCCGATGCGCTTCGTCCTGCCACATCGCCCGCATCTGCGTCCGGCCTGGATGATCCGTGCCGGCATGTTCCTTTATGACAACCTCGGCAAGCGCGAAAAACTGCCTGCGTCACGCAGCCTGCGTTTCGGGGCGGACAGCCCGCTCAACGCTTCCATCACTCGCGGTTTTGAGTACTCCGACTGCTGGGTAGATGACGCACGTCTGGTGGTTCTCAATGCCATGGCCGCCCGCGAAAACGGCGCTCACATCCATACACGCACCCGCTGCCTGAGTGCCCGTCGGACCAAAGGCATGTGGCACCTGGAAATGGAGCGCGCCGACGGCACGCTGTTCTCGGTACAGGCCAAGGCACTGGTCAACGCCGCTGGCCCGTGGGTTGCCAGGTTCATTCGCGAAGACCTGAAGCTGGACTCGCCTTACGGCATCCGCCTGATCCAGGGCAGCCACCTGATCGTGCCAAGGCTGTACGAGGGCGAACACGCTTTCATCCTGCAGAATGAAGACAAGCGCATCGTGTTCACCATTCCGTACCTGGACAAATTCACCATCGTCGGCACCACCGACCGTGAATATCAGGGCGACCCGGCCAAGGTACAGATCACCGATGGCGAAATGGATTACATGCTGAAAGTGGCCAACGACCACTTCAAGAAGCAATTGAGCCGCAGCGACGTGTTGCACACTTATTCGGGCGTGCGCCCGCTGTGCAACGATGAATCTGATAATCCTTCGGCCATCACCCGCGACTACACCCTGTCGTTGTCGGGCGGCGAAAACGAAGCGCCGATTCTTTCGGTGTTCGGCGGCAAACTGACGACCTATCGCAAACTGGCCGAATCGGCGCTGGCGCAACTGGCTCCGTTCTTCACCCGGATGAAGCCGAGCTGGACCGCCAAGGCCGCACTGCCGGGCGCAGAAGAGATGACCACACCACAGGTACTGGCAACCGAGCTGAGCAAACGCTACCCATGGCTGCCTGTTTCCATCGCACAACGCTGGTCCATCACCTACGGCAGCCGCAGCTGGCGCCTGATGGACGGCGTGAACGGCCTGGAAGACATGGGCGAGCATCTGGGCGCAGGCCTGTACACCCGCGAAGTCGATTACCTGTGCGCCAACGAGTGGGCAACCAACGCTGACGACATCCTGTGGCGTCGCACCAAGCTTGGGCTGTTCACCACGCCTGAAGAACAGGCCGGGGTGCAGGGTTATCTGGAAAAGGTTGTGCCGAATAAATCAGCTATCGCGGCAGCCTGAAGATCGATTTCGCGAATAAATTCGCTCCTACACCGCGTAGGAGCGAATTCATTCGCGAAGAACTAACAGGCAATAAACGCCGCAGGCAGATTGCGTATCTGCTCAGGTTCGCGAATGACGTAATGGTCATCGCTGGTCAGCTCATGCAGCAGTTCTTCACGCAACTGATGAAAATCAAAGCTGCTGCGCTGACGAGGATGCGGCAGTTTTATATCCACGATGCGCTTGATACGGCCAGGTCTTGGCTCCATGACCACGACCCGATCGGCCAGGAAGATGGCTTCCTCCACATCATGCGTCACCAGTACCGTAGTGATTTTTGCCCGCTCGCGAATGGCCAGCAGTTCTTCCTGCATCTGCTGGCGTGTCAGCGCATCCAGTGCGCCAAACGGTTCATCCAGCAACAGGATACGAGGGCTCGCCACCAGCCCTCGGGCAATCGCAACCCGCTGGGCCATGCCGCCTGAAAGCTGGTGGGGATAGGCCTTGGTAAAGTCCTTGAGGCCAACCAGATCAATGAAGTCAGCGATCCTCTGCTGCATCTCCTTCTGCCCAAGCCCTTCGTTGACCAAGCCCAGCTCGATGTTTTCCTCGACCGTCAGCCACGGGAACAGGCGATGCTCCTGAAACACGATCCCCCGCTCACTGCCAATGCCGCTGACCGGCTTGCCGTCGACCAGGATTTCACCGCGAAACTCGGTGTCCAGCCCGATCAATAGCCGCAACAGCGTGGATTTGCCGCAACCACTGGAGCCTACGATGGCAATGAATTCGCCTTCCTCGACTTGCAGATTGAACTCACGAATCGCTTCCACATCGCCATGACCGGTCTGGAACACCTTGCCCACATGGTTGAAGTTCACGATGGAATGGGTCTGGGCTGTCATGCATGCCTCCAGCGCGTTGCCCGCGCTTCAATGCGTTGTCCGATTTCGTTGAGTACCGCGCCGGTCAGCCCTACCAACAGCATGCCGCTCATGATGACGTCCATGCGCAACAGTTGTTGCGCACCGATCATCAGGCTGCCGATGCCGCCATTGGATGGCATGAAATATTCGGCACCGATGGTGCCCAGCCAGGCATAGATCAGGCTCAGGCGCAGACCGGCAAAAATCCCCGGTGCCGCACCCGGCAGCACCATGCGGGTCAGGCGTTGCCACAGGCTCAGGCGCAAGACCTGAGCCGCTTCCCTCAGTTGCGGTGACAGGTTGGCGACGCTGCGCTGGGTCGCAATGAACAGCGGGAAAAATGCCGCAAGCCCGACGAATACCCACTTGGCCGGCTCTCCCAACCCGAACCAGGCTGTGATCAGGGGCACCCAGGCGAAAATGGCGACTTGCCTGAACGCAGCCAGTGTCGGCCCGAGAAAACGCTCCAGGGGTTGCGACAAGCCAAGCAGCAAGCCCAAAGAAAACCCCAGCGTACCGCCCAGAAACAGACCTCCCAAGGCACGGCTCAGGCTCAGCCCCATCGCTTGCGGCAACGAACCATCCAGCAGACCGGCCCACAGGGTTTCAATCACCAGCAGCGGTGAAACCAGAATATTGGCATTGACCCAGCCCCACTGGCTGGCGGCTTGCCACAGCGCCAGCAAGGCAAAGGGCAGAATCCAGGGAACGATTCGATCAAGCCCTTGCGCCGGAGCGCGACCACGAAACTCGGCGGTCGCGGCATGGGGCCAGAACACCCACTTGCGATCCGCCAGACCGATCCCGCGATCCATCAGCACGCCAATCACGCCGATCACGGCAATGCAGACGAACACGATATCGAGCATGAATAACTGTCGCGCCCACACCATCAGGTAGCCAATGCCTTCGCTTGAAGCCAGCAGCTCGACCGCCAGCAACGAAGACCAGCCAGACGACAGCGCCAGCCGCACGCCAGCCATGAAAGACGGCAAGGCCGCAGGAAGAATCAGACGCCGAATCAGCAAGTGCAGAGGCAGGCGCAAAACGGCAGCGGCTTCGCGCAAGCGAGGCTGGGCATCGCGAACACCAATCAGGGTGTGCAGAGTTACCGGAACGATAACCGCCTTGATCATCACCACCAGCTTGAGCATTTCACCAATGCCGAACACGACCATGAACAGCGGAATCCACGCCAGGGTCGGCACTTGCGCCAGCGAGGTGAAGGTCGGCAAGACCAGCCTTTCAGCCCGACGGCTGAAACCCAGCCAGGCACCCAGCACGGCACCCGCCGAGATCCCCGCCAACAACCCCCAGAACAAACGTTGCAAACTGATCCAGAGATTACCGGGAAGGTCAGAGGTTGCCAGCTCCAGAGCGCTCTGCCAGACCAGCGAAGGCGCAGGCAGGATCTGCTCGCTCATCCAGTGATTGCGGCTGGCCACCCACCAGAGCACAGCCAGTGCGAGGGGCAGATACCACGCCAACAGATACCGTTTGAATACCGGAGCCACAGCCCGGCGCCGGGAAGACGCAACAGGCTGCGGAATAGAAAGAAGGGAGTCACGAGCCATATCAGAACTCCGCTGTCGGCTGCTGCATAAAGGCTATTTGCATATTCTTATCCGATCTATAAAAACAGACAGGAATTCCATATAGAGATAAGTATCGCCATTTAAGTGCGGATGCAAGCCAGACATCCAATGCATTTAAAGAATACTTTTATTGCATGCAATGCATGTCCCGCAGCGCGCCCCGAACATGCGGCTTATTCCATTGGGTGATTAAACGTGGAATTAATATTATTTCTGGACTGATCCAAAGCTGTGTCTATTAGGCGTTCTCCGCGAACAATCAGGACAGCCCATGAAAAAGATCTTCAAATCCCTGGCCTTCGGATGCGCCCTTGCCCTGACCTCCATCGCCAGCCATGCCGCCGATCTCAAGGAGATCCGCATCGCCGTGCCGGACCTCAGCGCCGGAGCCGGAAACAGCGGAGGCGGCATAGTCGATGTGCTGCGCAGCCAGCAGATTTACGAAAAGGCCTTTGCCGATGAAGGCATCAAGATTCAGTGGGTGTTCTTCAAGGGCGCAGGCCCGGTCATCAATGAAGCGTTCGCCAACAAACAGGTGGACCTGGCCTATCTGGGTGATCTGGCAGCCATCATCGGCAAATCCAACGGGCTCGATACCCGCCTGCTCAGCGCCGCCGCTCGCGGCATCAAGCATTATCTGGCGGTGGTGCCAGGCTCCGGCATCAAGACCCTGCAGGATCTCAAGGGCAAACGGGTTTCTGTATTTCGCGGCACGGCCAGCCAGTTGTCCTTCGATACCGCACTGGCCAGCCAGGGCCTGAGCGAGAAAGACCTGAAAGTCATCAACCTGGACTTCAATGCCGCACTGGCAGCCCTGGCCGCCAAACAGATCGACGCCACCTGGGCACTCTCGGGCCTGACCGCTCTTGAAGCCAAGGGTCTGGCAGAACTGCCTCTAAGCTCCAAGGACCTGGGCGGCGCGGGCAATATTCAGGGCGTACTGGTCGCTGACGGAGCCTTCGTCGACGCCCACCCCGAAGCCGTGGCTCGTCTGCTCAAGGCCCAGGAACAGGCCACCCGCTGGCTGACCGACGAGAGCAACAAACAGGCCTATATCGATCTGGTTTCCAACTATGCGAGCTACCCGGCAGCCATACTGGAAAAAGACCTGCGCACGGAAAAAATGGCTGACATCTTCCCCTCACAACTCGACCCGCAATTCCTCGCCGCCTTGCAATCCTCCGTGGATATCGCCGCCAGAGAACGGTTGATCCGCAAGCCTTTCAAGGTGAGTGAGTGGGTACAGTAGGAGCGAATTCATTCGCGAAGGCCGATATTCGCGAATAAATTCGCTCCTACACAGATGGGGTCACTCATTGTCTTCATCCACCTCAACAATCACCTCGATCATCGCCCGCGCCGCCGGTGACAGTCTGAAGCCTGCACGGCTGACGATGCCGTAGCGGGCGCTCAGACTGTCGAGTTCGTCGGGCAGGTTGCGCCAGTGCAGGCGAGCCAGGGTGCCGTTGGCGATGTCGTGCTCCAGTGCTTCTTGCGGGCCGATGCCGATGACGTTGGAGCTTTGCACGATTTTCATCAGGGCCGGGAAATGGGCGGTTTCGATATGCAGGGTGAAGTCGGAGCGGCCACTGAGGTTGGCGAGCCCTTTACGGATGCCCGGCGGGATCAGTGTCGCGCCCAGCGGGTAATCGAACATGTCATTGGTGGACAGGCTTTCCTTGCTCAGCAGCGGGTGCCCTGCCCGGCAAAAGAACATGCCGCGCCGCGCTTTCAGGGGCCGGGTCTGGAAGTTCGGGTCTGACTCGAACTGGCGGGTGTCGGCCACGAAGAATTCGATCTCTTCCCGAGCCAGGCTGCGGGCCAGTTTTTCCCAGTTGTTCACTTCCAGATAAGCCCGCACTTTGGGATGGGCCTCGATGAAGCGAGACATGGCCTCGGGGATCAGGCGCATGGCTGGCGCAGGTCCTGAGCCAAAGCGTATTTCGCCAGCATCGAGCTTGGTCATCTGCGCCACTTCGTTGCTCAGCAACGCAGCGCCTTGTACCAGTCGCAACGCATGCTGCAACACCACATGGCCTTCCGGCGTCGGTCGCAGATCCTTGTTGGCGCGCTCCACCAGCACACACCCGAACTCTTGCTCCAGGCCTTGAATACTGCGGCTGAACGCCGGTTGGGTAATCCCCATGGCGTCTGCTGCGCGCACGAAACTGCGGTGTTCGTTCAGCGCGATGAAGTAGCGTAATTGACGCAGATCCATATGCATTCCAGGCATTTGAAAATGAGGCCAAAGGTATTGGCCTGACGAATGGATTGAGGTTTTAAATGCAAGCTCTTATGCCGTCAACGAACAAAATAAATACCGGATAGACCTTTTGGTTCTAACCATAGATAAAGAGGATTTGCCATGAGCCAGGCAGCACTTGCTACCCAACCCAGCCCCCTGACGCTGGATATTCAACCGATTGCAGGCCGTATCGGCGCACAGATCAATGGCGTCGCCTTGAGCGCTGATCTGGATGCCGCCACCGTGGACGCCATCCAGGCCGCACTGGTGCAATACAAAGTGCTGTTCTTTCGCGGCCAGACTCACCTGGACGATCAGAGTCAGGAAGCCTTTGCCAAGCTGCTGGGTGAACCCATTGCTCACCCGACGGTTCCGGTGCGTGACGGGACCCGCTACCTGATGCAATTGAGTGGTGCCGATGGCCAGCGCGCCAACTCCTGGCACACGGATGTCACTTTTGTGGACGCTTACCCCAAGGCCTCGATCCTGCGTTCGGTCATCGCACCGGCTTCCGGTGGCGATACCGTGTGGGCCAATACTGCTGCGGCCTATAACGATCTTTCGCCGGAGATACGCGAACTGGCCGACAAACTCTGGGCCTTGCACAGCAACGAATATGACTACGCGGGCATCCGGCCCGGCGTGACCTCGGAAAAGCTTGATAACTACCGCAAGGTCTTTGCTTCCACCGTCTATGAAACCGAGCATCCGGTGGTACGAGTGCATCCGGTGAGTGGTGAAAGAAGCCTGCTGCTCGGCCATTTCGTCAAACGCATCAAGGGCTATTCGGCAAGCGACTCGGCCCATCTCTTCGGTCTGTTGCAGAGCCATGTCACTCGCCTGGAAAACACCGTGCGCTGGCGCTGGACGGCAGGAGATGTTGCCATCTGGGACAACCGCTCCACCCAGCACTATGCCGTGGACGACTACGGCCAGCAGGAACGCATCGTGCGTCGCGTGACCTTGCAGGGCGAAGTCCCGGTGGGTGTCGCCGGGCAAAAAAGCGTCACCATCAAAGGTGCCTGACCTGAAACGTTCGCGGGCGCTCTCACGCCCGCGATGTTTCACCAGACGCCGATCTGCACCAGCGCGTCATCTTCCAGCTCGCCATAACGGAATCGTTGCCCACGCTGATCGATTTCCTCGTTACTGATCGTCGTGCGCCGTTTCAAGCCCCGCAACCAGTCGAACAGGTAGCTCTG
Organism: Pseudomonas serbiensis; assembly: GCF_030580745.1. Taxonomy (NCBI): domain Bacteria; kingdom Pseudomonadati; phylum Pseudomonadota; class Gammaproteobacteria; order Pseudomonadales; family Pseudomonadaceae; genus Pseudomonas; species Pseudomonas serbiensis. The sequence continues at coordinate 171,699 of NZ_JAUQOO010000008.1, read as the reverse complement.
GTGTTGCTCGCGCACCTGGGCGAACGCCGGATCGGCACCCAGATCGTTGAGTTCCTGAGGATCGTTTTCCAGATCGAACAACTGAGCGCGGAAACCGTCATAGGCCAGGTACTTGAAGCGCTCGCTGCGCACCATGTACATCCGGCAACGATCGATAGGTTGTCCCAAACGCTCACGGGCAGGTGCCTGGAACGCATAGTCGTATTCGGAAATAGCGAACTGGCGCCATTGCGGTTGCTGGCCATGCAGCAGCGGAATCAGCGACCGGCCTTCAAGACGATGCCCGGCACCGGGCAAGCCCAGAGCTTCCAGAAAGGTCGGCAAGGCATCGATGGTTTCCACCAGTCGCTCATCGACACTGCCACGGGTCACGTCGGCTGCCGGACGCGGATCACGCACGATCAGCGGCACGCCCACGGCGGGTTCAAGCAGAAACTCTTTCTCGCCCAGATAGTGATCGCCGAGAAAGTCACCATGGTCGCTGGTGAAGACGATCAGCGTGTCGTCCCAACGCCCATTGCTCTGCATCACATCGAACAGCCGCCCGAGCTGATCGTCCACCTGCTTCACCAACCCCATGTAGGTCGGGATGACATTCAGGCGCACTTCTTCACGGGAAAAATTGCGGCTTTCCTGGTGCTCACGAAATGCCGCGTAAACCGGGTGGTCGCTCTCCTTGCCCGCTTCGGCGCGTATCGGCGCAATCACATGCTCTTTGCCGTACAGCGCGTGATAAGGCGCCGGGGCGATGTAAGGCCAGTGCGGCTTGATGTATGAAAGATGCAGGCACCAGGGTTGCTCGCCCTGCTCCGCCATGAAGTCGATGGCGCGGTCGGTGGTGTAAACGGTTTCCGAATGCTGCTCTTCAATACGGGCCGGCAAGTGCGAATGGCGCATTTTCCAGCCACTGAGGATTTCGCCATTTTCGCCTTCAGCGGCGTTGGCCCAGTCATGCCAGGGATTGACCCCATCAAAGCCCAGGTTGCGCAGGTAATGGGTGTAAGGCGCACTTTCACGCTTGTCGGCAAAAACCGGATCGTCCGGGTAGATGCCGTCGTGGCGGAAAAAAGCTTCAAACCCTACTTCGTTGAGGTTCTCGGCCTGCTCGCTGTCAGGTTCCAGAGCCAGGCGTTGCTGGGCGTCCAGATTGGGCGTGGCGTGGGTCTTGCCCACCAGCGCCGTGCGAATCCCGGCCGGGCGCAGGTAGTCGCCGATGGTGAGTTCATCCAGAGGCAAGGGCACGGAGTTCCAGGCCACCTGATGGCTGCTGACGTAACGGCCCGTGTAGGCCGACATTCGCGAAGGTCCACAAATGGTGCCTTGGGTGTAAGCCCGGGCGAAGCGCACGCCAGCTTGTGCCAGACGGTCAATATTCGGGGTGTGCAGATGCGGGTGGCCATAGCACGACAGATAATCACGGCGCAGTTGGTCGCACATGATGTACAGCACGTTCTTGATTGCAGTCATGGGAGATTACCTGTCAGGTCAGAGTGCATTGCCAGCGGCATCGAATACCGGCCAGAAATCTGTCAGTTTCTGTTGTTGCAGGGCACTGTCGACGAAACGTGGCTCGGCCCATTCATCCACCGCGAAAGTGCGACGGATCAGGCCAAGGGTCTTGGCCTGTTCGACGCTGTTTTGCAGGGTGGTTTTCAGGAACGGGTCCAGCCGCGGCGAGTTGCGGAATTTCAGGTCATCGCCTTTCAATTCCCGCTCGAACAAGGCCGCAGGCGTTGAACTTCTTTCCCCCATCAACGCGCTATAGGCCGGCAGGTTCTGCACATCACTCAGCCACACGGCGTTCTTGACCAGCACATTGATCAGGCGCTGGGTCAATTCCGGATGCTTGTCGATAAAGGCCTGGCTGCCGACAAGCCCAGCCTGAGTGGTGGACTGACGGGAAAGCTGCTTGGTGCTCACCGGAAACAGAATGCCCTTGCTCTCAAGCCCCAGGACACCCATGCCCGACCAGGTCGCATCGATCTGCCCGCTGGCCAGCGCCGCGCGGGCGGCGGCCCAGTCGAGGCTGATGATTTGCAGGTCGCGCTCTTTCAGGCCCTCGCTTTCCAGTGCCTTGGCAAATGAAAGCTGGTCTGCCGTGCCACGATAGGCTGCTACGCGCTTGCCCTTGAGGTCGGTCAGCCGGGTAATACCCGATTGCGGCGTCACCGCCAGATACATGTTGGCACCACGTGCGCCCAGCAGCAGGCGAGTCTGCAAACCGCTGGAGCGACCGATGATTGCAGCCAGATCGCCCAGCCAGGCGAAGTCCAGTTGCTGGTTGGCAAAAGCTTCGTTGACCGCAGGCCCTGCCCCCTTGAAGAAATGCCACTGCACCTTCACCCCGGACGCTGCAAATTCCTGCTCAAGCTGCTGATGGATGTGCGCAAGCCCCACCACACCTTGCACGAATGGCAAACTCCCGGCGCCTTGATCCGGTGAGCCGATGCGGATGGTCACTGCCTCATCGCTGGCATGGGCATTGCCGATAAGGCCGGCGAGAAGCACCCCCAGCAGGGGCTTGAAAAGTTGTCGTATGGATTTGCTCATGGGGTCGGTCCGTTGATGTGCAGGCTAATAGCGGTTATTTCGCGATCCGGGCGGATATTCAGCAAGTGCATTTGTTGAATAGTTCATATGCAAGGCCTGCATACCAAGGCGGCATCACACCGCCAGATTGGTCAGCAACGATTCGTGGGCAACGTCCTCTGCCTGATCGACCTTCTTGATCTCTTCGATCATCTCCTGCGCCAGAGGCGACAATCGATAACCGGCCCGGCTGACGATGCCATAGCGCGTGAACAACTCTTCACATTGGTCATCCAGACCTTCGATACGCAAACGCACCAGCTCCTGCCGTGCGTAGTACAGCGCATCGCTGTAAGAGCCACTGATACCGATTGCGTTAGAACTCATCACCACGGCGAGCAGGCTGAACGTGTTCTCGCACTCGACGTTAGGCGCGAAGTCCGGTTGGCCGCTCAGGTCGGCCATCACCTTGCGCAGGTTCGGTGGCCGCAGGGTCGCGGCCAGCGGGAAGCTCAGCAATTCGCTGGCGGTAATCGTCTCGCGCTGCGCCAGCGGATGCCCGGCGCGACAGCAGAAATGCCATTTGCGCGGCCGCAGCTTGTGCGTGACATAGGAAGGGTCTGCCTCGAATTGCCGGGTATCGGCCACGAAGAACTCGAACTCTTCATTGAGCAAACGCTTGCCCAGGCTCTGCCAGTCGTCCACCTGAAAATGAACCCGTGCCTTGGGCAGGCGGCTGATGAAGCTGCCTATCGCACGAGGCACCAGACCTGACGCAGGCGCCGGCCCACAACCGAAACGCAGTTCGCCCGCTTCCAGCGCATTGAACTGGCTGATCTCGCTGGTCAGTTGCCTGGCACCACTGACCAGACGCCGCGCGTGCTCAAGCACCACCTGCCCTTGCTGGGTCGGCGTCAGGTCCTTGCTGACCCGATCAATCAACTGGCAGCCGACGCTGTGCTCCAGCGCCTGGATGCTGCGACTGAAAGCAGATTGCGACAGGTTCACCGCCACAGCAGCGGCGACAAAGCTTCGATGCTCGGCCAGAGCAAGCAGGTGACGGAGTTGGCGAAGGTCGATATGCATTTTTCACATAAAAAGTATCGGGCAAATGCATTTGCTCTGCCTCGGTAGCACTCCTTATAAAGGCAATCTCTTATTCAGTAAAACCTTATAAATACATATTCAAATAACTAAAAAGAATATTAGTAGTGCAAGAGGAATAACCGACCTTGGCATTGCATCACAGGAGCCGCGACATGAATGATCAACAATCCGCCACCCCGATCGCCGCCGGACGACTCAAGCGTTTGCCGCTCGCCCTGTTGCTGGCGGGCTGCGCAGGCTTTTCGCTTGCCCACGCGGCTGAAACCCCGTCGACAACAAGCGCTGCCAGATCCGACAGCGGTGCTACCGCGGATGACACACGGCTCAAGACCGTAACCGTCACCACCCGCCGCCGCGAGGAAAGTTCGCAGAACGTGCCCACTCCGATCAGCGTGCTGGACGGTGCCTCGCTGGAAAGCCAGCGGATCTATCAGATCCAGGACCTGCAACAACTGGTGCCGAGCCTGAACGTGGCCTACATGCATGCCCGGCAGTCGAGCGTGTCGATCCGCGGGCTTGGCAATAACCCGGCCAGCGACGGGCTGGAAGGCAGCGTTGGCTTGTACATCGACAACGTTTATCTCGGGCGGCCCGGCATGGCGGTGTTCGACCTCATGGACATCGAGCAACTGGAAGTGCTGCGTGGACCGCAAGGGACACTGTTCGGCAAGAACACCACGGCCGGGGTCCTGAACATCAATACCCGTGCGCCCGGTTTTACCCCGGAACGCAGCATCGAAACGTCCATTGGCGAGAGTGGCTACTTCCAGACCAAGGGCACGATTTCCGGCCCGCTCAACGATCAGTTGGCCGGTCGCTTCTCCGCTTATCGCAGCCGCAGCGACGGCGATCTGGATAACGTCTTCGACGGCAACAAACTCGGTGGCGGTTCACGCGAAGGCTTCCGTGGACAACTGCTGTTCAAGCCCAACGAAGACTTCAGCCTGCGCTGGATTGCCGACTACAACGAGGAAAGCTCCAGCGCCGGAACCCGTGCGCTGTTCAGCACCGGACCGACCATCAACGGCGTCAACCGCTACGAAAGCCGCGCTGCCGCAGCAGGTGCCACGCTGGTGGATGGCTCGCACCGCAAGGTCAACCTCAACAGCGACCAGCGCGTGACCGTGCATCAAGGGGGCACCTCGCTGGAAGCCAACTGGAAGCTGGCCAACGATTTCACCCTGACCTCCGTGAGTTCCTATCGCTGGTGGAATTTCACGCCGCGCAACGATGACGGCCTCAATGCATCGGCCTCCTACAACGGCGGCGTATCGGTGGAAGATAAACAGTGGTCCCAGGAGTTTCGCCTGGCGTCCCCTGGCGGCGGCTTTTTCGATTACGTAGTCGGTGCGTACTACTTCGGCTCCGATCTGGATAACAAGTCGTTCACCAACTATGGCCCGCAGGCCGATATCTGGAACGGCACCGCCACCGGCGCACTGGCCAACGTCAACAGCCTGGGCAAAGGCCATATCGAAACCAACAGCTTTGCCCTCTTCGCCCAGGGCACCTGGCACCTCACGCCGAAACTGGATTTCACTGCCGGTGTTCGCGGCACTTATGAAGAGAAGAATGCCTGGGTGCAACGCGATGCTCCGCAAGGCGGTGCCACTGTTACCGGCGCGGCCCTCACCGCACGCAATGCCCGCACAGGTGCCTACGAGTCGGGCGACCTGAACCAGTACACCGCCAGCCCTTCGGGCATGCTCAACCTGAGTTACCACTTCACCGACGATCTGCTGGGCTACGCCACGCTCTCCCACGGTGAGAAATCCGGCGGGGTCAACCTGGCGGTCGGTACGGCCCCAACAGCCGGTGCAGACTCACTGCTGATCGGCACCGAGCGCGCCAACAACGCAGAGCTGGGCCTGAAAAGCACGCTCTGGGATCGTCGCCTGCAACTCAACGCCAACCTGTTCTGGACCCAGGTCAACGGTTACCAGACCAACGCCTATGACAACGCCAACCGCGTGCAATACCTGACCAACGCCGGCACCGTGCGCTCTCGCGGTCTGGAACTGGAAAGCACCATTCTGCCGATTCGCGGGCTGACGCTGAACGTCAATGGCTCTTACAACGACGTGCGTTACACCTCTTATAAAGATGCGCCTTGCCCACCCGAAGTCAGCCTGCAGGCCGGCGCGCCCGCTTCGTGCGACCTGAGCGGCCATCAGGTGGTCGGAGCCTCCAAATACATCGCCAACGTCAATGGCGAGTACAAGTGGGATCTGGATAACGGCCTGCAAGAGTACGTCACGGCCAGCTATGCATTCCGCTCCAAGGCCGTGGGCACTGTTGAAGACTCCGATTACGCGCAGATCCCGAGCTACGCCGTCGTCAACCTCAGCACCGGCTTGCGCGGAGATCTCGGCCAAGGTCAGTGGGACGTCTCGCTGTGGCTGAAGAACGCTTTCGACAAGACCTATTACACGACCTTGTGGAGTGAACCCAACGGCGGCTACGGCGGCTTGCTGGGTACGCCGCGCACGCTGGGCATGACTGCTCGTTACGACTTCTGACTGGCCGGACTGACTGGAGTAAACCCATGACTTTTTCAAAAGCTGCCTGGCTGGCAGGGGCTGTGTCCGCGTTTGCGCTCACGGCCCAGGCGGCCCCGAGTGTCTACCCAACGGGCGTGACCCTTTACGATCCCGCCAAGGCGTACAACCAGTATGTGGTCTTTTCGGGTGCCGACAAGCAGACCCACTTGATCGACATGAATGGCAATGAGGTAAAACGCTGGCCCCACAAGGGCTTTCCCTCCGCAATCATCGACCCGCAACTGGTCGGTGGCGAACGTGGGCGCGTGCTGCTGCAACTCTCGGAGAAAGATCCGGGCAAGCTCGGTGCGGCAGGCAATGGCCTGAGCAATCAAAGCATCGGCGAACTGGACTGGAACGGTCAGGTCGTCTGGCAATGGGGCGACAAGGCACCGGGCGGGGCCGCTCAACAGCATCATGACCAACGCAGGTTGAGCAATGGCAATACGCTGGTGCTGGCCAACAAAGTACACAAGGTCGCAGGCTTCAAGGTGCCGCAAGTGATCGATGACGTCATCTATGAAGTCTCGCCTGCTGGCGAAGTGAAATGGCAATGGCTGGCGAGCGAGCATCTGAAAGAGTTCGGTTTTACCGCCGAACAACTGAAGCTGGTGCATGCCACCGACAACCCTGACTATCTGCACATCAACAACCTGAGCGTCGTCGGCCCCAACAAATGGTTCGACGCTGGCGATAAGCGTTTCCACCCGGACAATCTGGTGGTGGATTCGCGTAACGCCAACTTCATCGCAATCATCGACAAGGCCAGCGGCAAGGTTGTCTGGCATCTTGGCCCCAACCTGCCCGCCATCGATCGCAAGACAGCACTGCAAGTGCCACGCCCCGTCGATCAGTTTGTCGGTCAGCATGACGCGCACATCATCGCTGCCGGATTACCCGGCGCAGGCAACGTGCTGGTCTTCGATAATCAGGGCAGTGCGGGGTACCCCTCGGCACCTCTGGGGCTGAACAGCGGCTCCCGCGTTCTGGAAATCGATCCGATTACCCGGCAAGTGGTCTGGCAATACACTGCCGCCAACTCAAGACAGCCTGGCTGGGCGTTCTACAGCTCGTTCATCAGCAGTGCCCGCCGCTTGCCCAATGGCAATACCCTGATCGATGAAGGCATGAACGGTCGCTTCTTTCAGGTAACCCGCGAGGGAGAAATCGTCTGGGAGTATGTCAGCCCCTACAACGGCAAGGCTCCGTCAGGCGACGCCATCAGCAATTGGGTTTACCGCGCCCTGCCCGTCAATTACAACTGGGTCCCGGACGGCACACCCCGCTCCGAGGTCGCCGTTGTACCCGCGGGCAACACACTGAAAACAGCCGATAGCAGCCGCTGATTCCTGCTCCGGCAGACGTTAATGTCTGCGTCCCCTGAAACCGTTGCATCGCTGCAACGGTTTTTCATTTCTGCTGCGCTTTGACACGTCCATCCGTCCTATTCGGTTTTCCGAACAGGCCATCACCCTCAGTTCGGAAACCCGGACGCCCGCAGCTCGACCGCGCAACAAAAAATACAATTAAACCTAATAAAATCAAATATTTGGATACACGAAAGATCCTTGGCACGACTCATGCTCTACACTTTTTGTCGATAGCTTCGACTGTCGCGTGTGTCTGGCTCGGACGCCGTTGAAGCATTCACTGAGAAATCGGGCCTGCTACTGGCAGCCCTCTTAATAAAAACGAATTCGAGGATTCATCGATGCGTATCGTTCCCCAACTGTTGGGCGCAGCAATCGCCGCCACTCTGATCAGCACTCCAGTTTTCGCAGCAGAATTGACCGGCACACTGAAGAAGATCAAAGAATCGGGCACCATCACCCTCGGTCACCGTGACGCCTCCATCCCGTTTTCCTACATTGCCGATGCTTCCGGCATCCCGGTTGGCTACTCCCACGATATCCAGCTGAAAATCGTTGAAGCGATCAAGAAAGAACTCGACATTCCGGACCTGAAGGTCAAGTACAACCTGGTCACGTCCCAGACCCGTATCCCGCTGGTACAGAACGGCACCGTTGACGTGGAATGCGGCTCCACCACCAACAACGTAGAGCGCCAGCAGCAAGTGGACTTCTCGGTCGGTATCTTTGAGATCGGTACTCGCCTGCTGTCCAAGGTTGACTCGTCCTACAAGGACTTCGACGACCTGAAAGGCAAGAACGTCGTGACCACCGCCGGCACCACGTCCGAGCGCATCCTCAAAGCGATGAATGCTGACAAGCAGATGGGCATGAACGTGATCTCCGCCAAGGACCACGGTGAATCCTTCCAGATGCTGGAATCGGGCCGTGCCGTCGCCTTCATGATGGACGACGCACTGCTGGCAGGCGAAATGGCCAAGGCCAAGAAGCCGACCGACTGGGCTGTGACGGGCACCGCGCAATCCTATGAAATCTACGGCTGCATGGTTCGCAAAGGCGACGCGCCGTTCAAGAAAGCTGTCGATGACGCCATCGTCGCCACTTACAAATCCGGTGAAATCAACACCATCTACAACAAGTGGTTCCAGTCGCCAATCCCGCCAAAAGGCCTGAACCTGCAGTTCCCGATGAGCGAGGAGCTGAAAAAGCTGATCGCCGAACCGAACGACAAAGCTGCTGAAGCCAAGAAAGCCTGAGTAACCGACACACCGTGAACTCACGGTTTTCCGAAGAGGCTGCGGCCCGTTCGGAAAACCGCTCATCACTCACTGTACCCAGACAATAAACGCCAGGACGGAGTCTGAAGGCGGGTCTGGTGTGCATAAGGGCTCGAACGGATTCATGCGAGACGGGTGCGTGCATTTCGACAACAAGAGGGGGAGACCCTGATGAATTACAACTGGGACTGGGGCGTATTCTTCAAGTCCACCGGTGTCGGCAGCGAAACCTATCTGGACTGGTTCATTTCCGGTCTGGGCTGGACCATCGCCATTGCCGTTGCCGCCTGGATCATCGCCTTGATACTGGGTTCCATACTCGGTGTCATGCGTACTGTGCCAAGCCGTCTGGTGGCTGGCATCGCCACGATCTACGTGGAAATCTTCCGTAATGTGCCACTGCTGGTGCAGCTGTTCATCTGGTACTTCCTGGTGCCCGACCTGCTGCCTGAAAACCTGCAGGAGTGGTACAAGCAAGACCTCAACCCGACTACTTCAGCATTCCTGAGCGTCGTGGTCTGCCTGGGTCTGTTCACCGCTGCACGGGTTTGTGAACAAGTGCGTACCGGTATCGAGGCCCTGCCAAAAGGCCAGGAGTCCGCGGCCCGCGCCATGGGTTTCAAACTGCCGCAGATCTACTGGAACGTGCTGCTGCCACAGGCTTACCGGATCATCATTCCGCCACTTACCTCCGAATTCCTGAACGTGTTCAAGAACTCGTCGGTGGCGTCGCTGATCGGTCTGATGGAACTGCTGGCACAAACCAAGCAGACCGCCGAGTTCTCCGCGAACCTGTTTGAAGCGTTCACTCTGGCGACACTGATCTACTTCACCCTGAACATGAGCCTGATGTTGCTGATGCGTCTGATCGAGAAGAAAGTCGCAGTGCCGGGCCTGATTTCCCTGGGGGGTAAATAATGGACTTCAGTGGAATCATTCCAGCCATTCCGGGCCTGTGGAACGGCATGGTCATGACCCTGCAACTGATGGCCCTGGGCATCGTCGGCGGTCTCGTCATCGGTACCATCCTGGCCTTGATGCGCCTGTCATCGAACAAGCTGCTGGCCAATGTGGCCGGTGCGTACGTGAACTACTTCCGTTCGATCCCGCTGCTGCTGGTCATCACCTGGTTCTACCTGGCGGTGCCGTTCGTGCTGCGCTGGATCACCGGTGAAGACACGCCGATCGGTGCATTCACCTCTTGCGTCGTGGCGTTCATGATGTTCGAGGCCGCGTACTTCTGCGAAATCGTGCGTGCCGGTGTGCAGTCCATCTCCAAGGGTCAGATGGGTGCCGCCAAGGCCCTGGGCATGACCTACGGGCAAATGATGCGCCTGATCATCCTGCCTCAGGCGTTTCGCAAGATGACTCCGCTGTTGCTGCAACAGAGCATCATTCTGTTCCAGGACACGTCTCTGGTTTACACGGTCGGTCTGGTGGATTTCCTCAATGCCTCGCGCGCCAGTGGCGACATTATCGGCCGCGCCAATGAGTTCCTGATCATCGCCGGTGTGGTGTATTTCACGATCAGCTTTGCCGCCTCGTTGCTGGTGAAGCGTCTGCAAAAAAGGTTTGCCATATGATTTCCATCAAGAACGTCAACAAGTGGTATGGGGACTTCCAGGTACTGACCGATTGCAGCACCGAGGTCAGCAAGGGTGAAGTGGTCGTGGTCTGCGGTCCGTCCGGTTCCGGCAAATCGACCCTGATCAAATGCGTGAACGCTCTGGAGCCTTTCCAGAAAGGCGACATCGTGGTCGATGGCACGTCGATCTCCGATCCAAAGACCGACCTGCCGAAACTCCGCTCGCGGGTCGGCATGGTGTTCCAGCATTTCGAGCTGTTCCCGCACCTGAGCATCGTGGAAAACCTGACCATCGCGCAGATCAAGGTGCTGGGCCGCAGCAAGGCCGAAGCCACCGAGAAAGGTCTCAAGCTGCTGGATCGCGTCGGCCTTTCCGCCCACGCCCACAAGCATCCGGGCCAGCTTTCCGGTGGTCAGCAGCAGCGTGTGGCGATTGCCCGCGCCCTGGCGATGGACCCGGTGGTCATGCTGTTCGACGAACCGACCTCCGCCCTCGACCCGGAAATGGTCAACGAAGTGCTCGACGTGATGGTTCAACTGGCCCACGAAGGCATGACCATGATGTGCGTAACCCACGAAATGGGCTTCGCCCGTAAAGTGGCCAATCGCGTGATCTTCATGGACAAGGGGCAGATCGTCGAAGACTGCGCCAAGGAAGAGTTTTTCGGTGATGTCAGCGCACGTTCCGAACGTGCTCAGCAATTCCTCGCCAAGATCCTCCAGCACTAAGGAATACCGTTCGCTACCCATGCTCCGTTTCTCGGGGCACGGGTAGCTGTTCGGCTCAGGACGACTGTGATGAAATGCGACCCTCATATCTATAGCGCTGCGCCGCCATCACTCGCCGTGAAACCCCGTCTGATACGCCAACTGTTTCTGCCTCCGCTGATCCTCATGCTGATGATCGGCCTGGGCTACATCGCTTATTTATTCAGCGAGACCCACGGCATCAAGAACCTCAGCGAAAATGGCGAACGCCAGCTGGAGTTACATGCCCGTACGGTCGAAAGTGAAATCAACAAGTACACCTACCTGCCCAGCGTCCTGGAGCTTGAGTCCAGCGTTTCACAACTGCTGAGAAACCCGACGCCCGACCTGCAAGGCAAGGTCAACAGTTACCTTGAAGGCCTCAACCGCCGCAGTCGCAGCCGTGCCATTTACGTCATGGACACCACCGGACGAGTGCTGGCGACCAGCAACTGGCGTGATGCTGACAGCTATCAGGGTGAAGACCTGTCGTTCCGCGCCTATTTTCAGGATGCCGTGCGTGGCTTGCCCGGCCGCTTCTACGGCATCGGCACCACCGTGGGCGAATCCGGTTATTACCTGGCCCACGGGCTGGAGGAAAGAGGCCGGATCATTGGCGTCGCCGTCATCAAGGTTCGACTGGAAGCGTTGGAAGAACGCTGGCAGCGGGCGCGTATGGAGGCCTTTGTCAGCGATGAAAACGGCATCATCATCCTGTCCAGCGACCCGGCCCGACGTCTGAAGTCGGTGCGCCCACTGAACCCGACCATCAAGGAACGTCTGGCGCGCAGTCTGCAATATTACTGGTGGCCGCTGAACGAACTGGTGCCACTGGAACGCGAAACCCTGGCCGAAGGTGTTGAAAAGCTCACCTTCCCCGCCAATGTCAGTGTTGATAAGGAGCACACGCAAGTCAGCTATCTGGCCCAGACCCGGCAACTGAGCGATACGCCCTGGCACCTGACTCTGCTTACCCCGCTCGAAGACCTGCGCCGCGAAGCCGCCAGCCAGGGCATGCTGGTCGCAGTGGCCTGTGCGCTGGTGGCCTTTTTGCTGATTGCCTGGAACGAGCGACGCAAGGTGATTTCCACCCGGCTTGCGGCCCGTGAGGCCCTGCAGGCCGCCAACGACGAACTGGAACGCAAGATCGCAGAACGAACCGAACACTTGCGCGCCAGCAACGAACGCCTCAAGGCGCAGATCCGTGAGCGCCGACAGGCCGAGGACACGCTGCGCAAGGCCCAGGATGAATTGGTTCAGGCCGGCAAGCTTGCCGCCATCGGTCAGATGTCCACCAGCATCGCCCATGAACTGAACCAGCCACTGGCAGCCTTGCGCACATTGTCCGGCAATACCGTTCGCTTCCTCGAACGCGGTGCTCTGGATACCGCCAGCACCAACCTGCGCACCATCAACGATCTGGTGGACCGCATGGGGCGCATAACCGCCAGCCTGCGGGCCTTTGCCCGGCGCGGCAACGATCAGGGCCAGGCGCAGTTGAGCAAGGCGGTGGACGCAGCCTTGCAGTTATTGAGCGTCCGTCTTGAAAACTTTGGCCTGAACCTGCATCAGGACTTCATCGATGCCGAACTGCGAATAGATCAGACGCGACTGGAGCAGATTCTGGTCAACCTGATCGGTAATGCCCTGGATGCGATGCATGCCCAACCACAACCCGAATTGTGGCTTGCAGGTGAAGTGGTCGAGGATCGCTATCGCTTGCTCGTACGCGACAACGGCCATGGCATCGACGACGAAGCCCGCAAGCATCTGTTCGAACCGTTTTTCACCACCAAACCCGGTGAACAGGGCCTGGGCCTGGGCCTGACCCTTTCCGCCAGCCTCGCGGCAGCAGCAGGTGGCAGTCTGAGTGCCGAGTATCCGGCAGGCGGCACAACCTTCGTGTTGTGGCTGCCGCTGGTCAAGGACGTGGAGGCGGATTCATGAGGTCTTCCATATGCCTTTCGACCTTCATAGCGCCTTTCGCGAATGAATTCGCTCCTGCAGATGTGGGTATTCGCGAACACCTCAAAGGACCTGAGCGTTCACCATGAGTAATCCTAAAATGAACACCGACCTGACTGTACTCATCGTCGAAGACGATCCGCATGTACTGCTCGGCTGCCAACAGGCGCTGGCGCTGGAAGACATTACCAGCGAAGGCGTATCCAGTGCCGAAGAGGCACTGGAGCGCATCGGCGACAACTTTGCCGGAATCGTCATCAGTGACATCCGCCTGCCGGGTATCGACGGACTGGAATTGCTGACCCGTCTCAAGGCCCGCGACAGCAGCCTGCCCGTGGTGCTGATTACCGGCCATGGCGATATCTCCATGGCGGTCAATGCCATGCGCGACGGCGCCTATGACTTCATGGAAAAACCCTTCTCGCCGGAGCGGCTGGTGGATGTCGCCCGTCGCGCTCTGGAGCAGCGTGGGCTGGCCCGGGAAGTCTGGGCACTGCGCAAGCAACTGGCCGAACGCAACTCGCTGGAAGGCAAGATCATCGGCCGCTCGCCGGCCATGCAGAACCTGCGGGCCTTGATCGCCAACATTGCCGACACCTCGGCCAATGTGCTGATCGAGGGTGAGACCGGCACCGGCAAGGAACTGGTCGCTCGTTGCCTGCATGACTTCAGTCGTCGCACCAAGAATCAGTTCGTAGCCTTGAACTGCGGCGGGCTGGCAGAGAGCCTGTTCGAGTCGGAAATCTTCGGTCATGAGGCCAATGCCTTCACGGGTGCGGGCAAGCGCCGGATCGGCAAGATCGAACACGCACACAACGGCACGCTGTTCCTCGATGAAGTGGAAAGCATGCCGATCAATCTGCAGATCAAGCTGTTGCGGGTCTTGCAGGAGCGTACCCTGGAACGGCTGGGCTCCAACCAGAACGTCGAGGTGGATTGCCGGGTCATCGCGGCGACCAAGTCCGATCTCAATGAGCTGAGCAAGGCCAACCAGTTCCGTAGCGACCTGTATTACCGTCTCAATGTCGTGACCCTGGAGCTACCGCCCCTGCGCGAACGGCGCGAAGACATCCTGCAACTGTTCGAGCATTTCCTGCAGTTGTCTTCACTGCGCTTCGACCGCGAACCGCCACAACTGGACCGGCAAACGGCGTCTGCCTTGATGAGCCACGACTGGCCGGGTAACGTTCGCGAGCTGCGTAACGTGGCCGAGCGTTACGCGCTGGGGTTGCCGGTGTTCAAGAAATCCGACCACGCCGAAAGCCAGAGCCTGGGTTTTGCCGAAGCGGTGGAAGCCTTCGAGCGCAGCCTGCTGCGCGAAGCCCTGCAACGCAGCGGCGGCAACCTCAGCCAGGCCAGTCAGGAACTGAGCATGGCCAAGACCACGCTGTTCGACAAGGTCAAGAAATACGGGCTGCAAGCCTGAAACCGTACGGGAAGAAATCGTGGATCTGCTACTCAAGGCCCTTCTGGGCGCAGCTGTTGTCGTGATCCTGGCTGCACTGGCCAAGACCCGCAATTATTACATTGCAGGCCTGGTGCCGCTGTTCCCGACCTTTGCGCTGATTGCTCACTACATCGTCGGCAAGGGCCGCTCGCTGGATGACCTGAAAACCACCATTCTGTTCGGCATGTGGTCGATCATTCCCTACTTCGTTTACCTGGCGGCCCTGTACCTGATGGTGGACCGCTGGCGGCTGGAAGTATCGCTGGCAATGGCCGCACTGGCCTGGCTGGTCGCCGCCAGCGTGCTGGTAACGTTATGGGTGCGGTTTCACGGGTGATGCCCCGCACAAATCCGTAGGACCGAATTCATTCGGGAAGAAACCTGCACACTAACCGCATCTTCATCGTCAGCCATAGCGCTTCCCGGATGAATCCTACCGCTTCATGCTGCGCTCGTAGGCTGCCAGAACGGTGCGCTCCGATTGCACCAGATAGGTTTCGAGCATTGCCGTCGCGTCTTCTACACGCCCCTCCTCGACGCAGCGCAGGATCGCAGCATTCATGTCCAGATAAGGCAAGTGCAGGAATTCGGGATCGTCGAGCAGGCCGAAGGCCAGTCGCAGTTCCGCCGATATCTGTCCGTAGAACACCACCAGCCGCGGGCTGTCGGCCAGCTCGACAATGGCCCTGTGGAAGACCATGTTGGCAGTACCGACCGCCACCCAGTCCTTGGCTTCCCTGGCACGCATCCCGGCCTCGACCGCTTCACGCATTTTCAATGCTCCGGGGTGCAGTGGAAAACCCTGGGCGATGGCCTTGCATTCGATAAAACGGCGCACGCGATAGATGTCGATGATCGACGCCATATCGGGCTCTGCAACGGTCACTCCACGATTGGGTTCGTGCTTGAGCAATCCTTCGCGGGTCAGGACCCTGAACGCTTCTCTCAAGGTATTACGGGAAATCTGCAAGCTCTCGGCCAGTGCTGCTTCGGACAGGCGTTGGCCGGGCACCAGCTCGCCTTCAACCAGCATTCGGCGGATTTCCTGGGTAATGGTTTCTCCCAACGTGCGAGGAAGGGAGGGAGAAGCGTCGTTCATGAGAAATCCAGAATGAGAAAAACCGGCAGATGTTCCCTGAGAGCTTAGTGCGTGGCAAGGCATAAGCGTGCCGCGTGCTTCATTAAGTAGCGTACTTGAGTGAAAGGGTAACAATATGGTGCAAATCGCTCACTCAAGAAGATATGATTGTTCAACAATACATCCTTGATATACCTACATCGCAGAGCTATTGAATGAAGCTTGGCACGCTCATTGCTCAAGCAAGGTACCACTCACTGTAGGAATCATGCCGTGACACAGACCACCAAAGAGTTTACAAAAGCGCGGCGCGCATCTTTGATCGCCGCCATTTTCATGATGGCCACGTCAGCTATCGGGCCAGGCTTCCTGACCCAGACGGCTACGTTCACCGCAACTCTGGGCGCTGCGTTTGCCTTCGGCATCCTGGCCTCGATCCTGATCGACTTTGTCGTTCAGTTGAATGTCTGGCGAATCGTGACACTGACCAAAATGCGCGCAGCCGATCTGGCCAACGCGGCCATTCCAGGGAGCGGGTATCTGCTGTCGGTACTGGTGATATGCGGCGGCCTGGTGTTCATGCTGGGTAACATTGCCGGTGCGGGCCTTGGGTTGAACGCCTTGACGGGCCTTGATCCCAAGTGGGGAGGCTTGTTGAGCGCGCTGCTCGCCATCGGGATCTTCTCGTCCCATCGGGCGGGCGTCGCCATGGACCGCATCATGATCGTGCTGGGGCTACTGAAAGTGGGCCTGATCCTTTTCGCCGCCTTTGCGACCCATCCGCCGCTGGGTGAAGCCCTGCGTCAAACGGTATTGCCCGATCTGATCGACTTCGCCTCCATCACGACCATCGTCGGCGGCACAGTCGGGGGTTACATCACTTATGCCGGTGCTCACCGTCTGCTCGATCGCGGCACTGTAGGTGTGGAAAATATCGAAGCGGTATCCAAGGCTGCACTGACTGGCATTCTGGTCACCGGTGTTGCCCGTTACATCCTGTTTCTGGCTATCCTCGGCGTCGTCGCCAGCGGTGTCGTGATCGACGTGTCGGGCAAAGGCGCAAACCCTGCTGCCCAGGCATTCCATGCTGCTGCAGGCGATATCGGCATGATGATGTTCGGTCTGGTGTTGTGGGCCGCGGGTATCAGCAGTGTGATTGGTGCGTCTTATACGACAATGTCCTTCACCACCGTGTTCTCGAAACGAATCACCGAGCGTGTGCGCAACCTGGCCACCGTCGGTTTCATTGTCATAACGCTGTCGGTGTATATGGTGTTGGGCAAACCACCAGCAGCCTTGCTGATATTCGCGGGTGGTTTCAACGGCCTGATTCTGCCGCTGGGCCTGAGCATTTTCATGTACGTGGGCTGGCGCCGTTCCGACCTGATGGACGGCTATCACTACCCTCGCTGGTTGCTGGTGCTTGGCGTGCTGACCTGTCTGCTGTCCTGGTTCATGGCCTACAAGTCGGCAGGTGCCATCTTTGCGTTCATCGGCGCGGCCTGATTTCAAAGGAGATAATTTAGATGCGTGCAATTGACCTGAACAGCGACCTGGGCGAAAGCTTCGGCGCATGGAGCATGGGTGACGATGAGGCGGTTCTCGAAATCGTCAGCAGCGCCAACGTCGCCTGCGGCTTTCACGCCGGTGACCCGGCCGGGATTCTGCGGACCCTGGAGGCTGCCGCCGCTCGTGGCGTTGCCATCGGAGCCCATGTGTCCTACCCGGACCTGGTGGGCTTCGGGCGGCGCAACATGGACGTCCCCTCCGACCAGTTGACTGCCGATGTGATCTATCAGATCGGCGCGCTGCAAGGCCTGGCCCGCAGCGTCGGCACTCGGGTGAGTTACGTCAAACCCCATGGCGCGCTGTACAACACCATTGCCGGCAATCAGCGTCAGGCGACGGCGGTCATCCAGGCATTGCTGCGCATCGATCCCCAGTTGAAGCTGGTGTGCCTGGCCAACTCGCCACTGATCGGCTGGGCCACGGAGGCCGGCTTGTCCTGCGTGGCCGAGGCCTTCGCCGACCGTGCCTATACCGCCGAGGGCACGCTGGTGTCACGCTCGAAGCCGGGTGCCGTGCTGCACGATCCCGAACTGATCGCCCAGCGCATGTTGCGTCTGGTACGCGATGGCGTCATCGAGACCGAGAACGGCAGCCTGATCAATCTGCAGGCAGATTCGATCTGTGTACACGGCGACAACCAGGACGCGGTCGCCATCGCCCGCAACCTGAAAAACAGCCTGCTTGAAGCAGG
This sequence comes from Pseudomonas serbiensis, assembly GCF_030580745.1. Classification (NCBI taxonomy): domain Bacteria; kingdom Pseudomonadati; phylum Pseudomonadota; class Gammaproteobacteria; order Pseudomonadales; family Pseudomonadaceae; genus Pseudomonas; species Pseudomonas serbiensis. Next base: position 153,794 of record NZ_JAUQOO010000008.1, on the reverse strand, counting down.
CGTCACCATCCGCACATTTACCTGAGGTGGATCATGCGTTTCTATCCGGTCAGCCTGGACGCGCTCCTGGTTGAATTGGCGAATCTGGACGAGACACTTGCCCTGTTCGACTCGCTACAGCAGGAGCCTATCGTCGGCGTGCAGGAAATCATTCCTGCCGCACGTACGGTGCTCGTACACTTTCGGCCCGGCGCCATCAGCCGTGAGACGCTGGCTGCGCGAATCGCTTCGCGCAACGTCCACGGCTCGGTTCGCGAAGCTGGCAAACTGGTCGAAATCGCCGTGCATTACAACGGCGAAGACCTGGCCGATGTCGCCCGTGAACTGGATATCAGTGTCGAGGAAGTGATCCGGCGCCATACCGGCAGCGATTACAACGTAGCCTTCTGCGGCTTTGCTCCGGGCTTTGCCTACCTCAGCGGCGGTGCCGAGTTCGTGGTGCCGCGTCGCAGTACGCCGCGCACCCGTATTCCAGCAGGTGCCGTGGCTCTGGCTGGCGGCTTCAGCGGGATCTATCCACAGGCCAGCCCTGGCGGCTGGCAGATCATCGGCGTGACCGAGTCGAAAATGTGGGATCTGGAACGTGATGAACCGGCATTGCTGCAACCGGGTTATCGCGTGCGTTTTCGCGATGCCGGTCCCCTGCCCGTCCAGAATGTTTCGGTGTCTGTGCCGAGCCGTCCGGCAGCGTCTCCCGTCACCGGGAGCGCTCTGGAAATCGTTTCGCCCGGCCTGCAAACCCTGTTTCAGGATCTCGGCCGTCCTGGTCGCGCCGGGCAAGGCGTGTCGGCCTCGGGCGCCATGGACCGGGGATCGTTGCGCGCCGCCAACCGTGCAGTGGGTAACGATCCGGCAAGCGCCTGCCTGGAAATCCTCATGGGCGGCCTGAGCTTTATCAGTCATGGTCCGTCCGTGGTCGCCATTACAGGAGCCACCGCCGCGATAGAAGTGCGTACCGCTGAAGGCCAGTTGCTGCTCCCGGCGCTCTACACACCTTTCGCCTTGCAGGACGGTGATCGGGTCAGCATCGACGCACCCACTGCCGGGCTGCGCAACTATCTGGCGATTCGTGGCGGCTTCACCCGTGAGCCGGTGCTGGGCAGCCTGTCCACCGACACCCTGGCTCAGGTCGGTCCTGCGCCGCTGGCGACCGGTGACCGTCTTGGCTTCCAGCAGAAAGTGGGCGGGGCTGCGGTATCGGTGACCGAGCAACAGGCATTCGACATGCCTCGCGCCGATCAGATCATCACCCTGGATGTGGTCATGGGGCCGCGCAGTGACTGGTTCACGCCAGAAGCTCAGGCCTTGCTGGCTGAACAGACCTGGCAGGTGACGCCGCAGTCGAACCGTATCGGCATTCGCCTGGCGGGCGATCAGGCACTGGAACGTGTCATCGAAGGTGAGTTGCCCAGCGAAGGCACCACCGTCGGCGCCATTCAGGTACCGCCCAGTGGCCAGCCGGTGCTGTTCCTGGCCGATCACCCGCTGACCGGTGGCTACCCGGTTATCGGCGTGGTTGCGCCTTATCACCTGGACCTGGCCGGTCAGATTCCGGTCAATTCCCGTATCCGCTTCAAACCGCTGGGCGCCTTTGAGCCCGTGCGTCCTGCCCTTTCAGACGAGACAAACAAGCAATGAAAAAGGTTCTGATTGCCAACCGTGGTGAGATTGCCGTCCGTATCGCCCGTGCCTGCCGCGACTATGGCATTGCTTCTGTGGCGGTGTATGCCGATGCCGATATCGATGCGTTGCATGTGCGCCAGGCCGACGAAGCCTATGCGTTGAACGGCGAGCGACCTGCCGATAGCTACCTGAACATCGAGAAACTGCTGGCGGTCGCGGCTCGCGCCGGTGCCGACGCCGTTCACCCCGGTTATGGCTTTCTTTCGGAACGTGCCGACTTCGCCCGCGCAGTGATCGATGCAGGCCTGACCTGGATCGGCCCGGACCCGAGCACCATCGATGCCCTGGGCGACAAGGTCCAGGCCCGAAAAATCGCCCTGAAGGTCGGCGCACCACTGGTAGCCGGTACCGAAGACCCGGTGAACGACGCCAGCGAAGTGGTCGCCTTTGCCGAGCAACATGGTTTGCCGATTGCCATCAAGGCCGCGTTCGGCGGTGGCGGTCGTGGCCTGAAAGTGGCCTGGAAGCTTGAAGAAGTCAGTGAGCTGTACGAGTCGGCAGTACGTGAAGCCGTCACGGCATTCGGTCGTGGCGAATGCTTTGTCGAGCGCTTCCTGGATCGCCCTCGGCATATCGAGGCGCAGATCATTGCTGATCGCCATGGCCGGGTCGTGGTGGCAGGGACTCGCGACTGCTCGCTGCAACGGCGCAATCAGAAACTGATCGAAGAAGCGCCGGCACCTTATCTCGACGATGCCTTGCGCCAGCGTATTCACGATTCGGCACGGGACATCTGCGCCGAGGCCGGTTATGTCGGCGCAGGCACGGTGGAGTTCCTGCTCAGCGCGGATGGCACCTTGTCGTTCCTTGAGGTCAACACCCGCTTGCAGGTGGAGCATCCGGTTACCGAAGAAACCAGCGGTATCGATCTGGTCATCGAGCAGTTACGGGTTGCCGAAGGCCTGCCGCTGTCGTTCGAGGGCACGCCGACGCCTCGCGGTCACAGCTTTGAATTCCGCATCAACGCCGAAGACGCTGGCAATGGTTTCCTGCCGACGCCTGGCCTCATCGAGCGGTTCCAGACGCCGTCCGGTCCGGGTGTGAGGCTGGACACCGGCGTGATCGAAGGCTCGCGAGTGTCGCCGAACTTCGACTCGATGATCGCCAAGCTGATCGTCACAGGTGCCACCCGTGAGCAGGCCATTCGCCGTGCCCGCCGTGCCCTGGCCGAGTTCAACGTGGACGGTGTGGCGACGGTGCTGCCGTTCCATCGTGCAGTGATGGACCATGACGACTTCACCGCCACCGATACTTTCGCTGTGCATACCCGCTGGATCGAGACTGATTTCGCCGAAAAAGTGACCATCGCTCCGCGCAGTGCCGCACCGGCCGACTCTGGCGTGCTGCGCACCTTCGTCGAGATCGACGGCAAGCGTCACGAACTGGGCCTGCCAGCAGCACTTCTGCGTAGCGTCAGCCTGAACGCGGCAGCACCCGGCACAGAAAGTGTCGCGGCTGCCGAAGCACAGGACCCACAAGCGGTCGTTACTCCGGTCGCAGGCAATCTGCATACCTGGGTCGTCGCCGATGGCGAATCCGTACAGGCCGGGCAAGTTATCGCGGTGATGGAAGCGATGAAGATGGAAACTTCGATTCTGGCGCCGTGTGCCGGTCAATTGCAGATCACCCAACAGCCCGGTAGTTACTTTGAAGCCAAGTCCAGAATTGGCCGTATAGAAACAACACTCTGATTCAATAGTTTTTCTGCTGGCAAGTTACGCACAACCGGGTATTCCCCCGGTTGCTGCGTGCTGCCCACAGGAAATGTTCCAGGCAACGTTGCACTCCTTATAAAAACAAACCGTACCGATTGAATCTGCCATTACTCGGAGCATAACGAAAATGTCGATCAATAAGACTTTTGCACTCGTCAGTACTTGCGCGCTGGTTATTCCAATGAGCGCTTCGGCAGACTTTATTGCCGATAGCAAGGCCAGTGTCGATCTGCGCAACTTCTACTTCAACCGTGACTTTCGCAACGGCCCACCCACTGCCCGGCGCGACTCGGCACAGGAATGGGCGCAGGGCGCAATGCTCAGGTTCGAGTCGGGTTATACCGCCGGAACAGTGGGCCTGGGTATCGATGCCCTCGGCATGGCAGGCTTCAAGCTCGATGGCGGCGATGGCTCCGGTGGCACGGGTTTGCTGCCAGCCGACCTCAGTTCAAGAAACGGCCGCGGCTCACAGAGCGAATACTCCAAACTGGAACTGACAGCCAAGGCGAAGGTGTCCGAGACCGTGCTCAAGGTCGGCTCTCTTGCCTTTCGCAGCCCGGTGGTGTCGAGCAATGACACACGCCTGCTGCCATCGACCTTCGAGGGCGCGATGCTGACCTCAAAGGATATCGACAAGCTGGTCTTGCAAGGCGGCCAGCTGGAGCAGATCAAGTTCAACAGTTCCTCCAACTATCAGGATTTCACCGGTAACCGCATCGGTGGCGTCAGTGATGAATTCAACTTCGCCGGCGGCACCTACAACTTCAGCAAGACCCTCAGCACCAGCCTGTATTACGGCAATCTGGAAAACGTCTACCGGCAGTTCTTTGGTGGCGTGGTCTACGAGATTCCGCTGGCTGCACAGCAGTCGCTGAAGTTTGACCTGCGCTACTCGAAAAGCACCGAGGACGGTAACTTTCGCAACCTCGACAACCGCGCCGCGAACGGCATGGTCTCCTACACCCTGGGCTCCAACGTGTTCAGTGCCGCTTACCAGCGCATGAGCGGCGATGATCCGTTTCCATACATCGCCAATACCGACCCTTACCTGGTCAACTTCGTACAGATCAACGACTTCGCCAACATCGAAGAACGTTCGTGGCAGTTGCGCTATGACTACAACTTCGCCGCACTGGGTATTCCCGGCCTGACCTTCATGAGCCGGTATGTCAGCGGTGACAATGTCCGTGTATCGGGCAATAACACGGGTAAAGAGTGGGAACGCAATACCGATATCGGTTATGTCATCCAGAGCGGCACATTGAAGAATGTCGGTATCAAACTCAGGAATGCCACAGTGCGCTCGAACTTTGGCAATGACCTGGATGAAACCCGACTGATTCTGAGTTACACAGTGGCCCTGTGGTAAACCCGACACGCTTCAAAGGCTTTCAAATATAGAACCACGTTACTTACCGGCAAACTTCACATGTAGGCCTCTACACGTGCGGCCCCGTTCGCCCGGAAGTTATCGATAGCAGGGATGCTTTAAACATTAATCAAAAACCGACGGACTGTTGTGCAACCGATCCAGTACGCAGAGAAACAGTGATGAGACATCTCAGGTTCAACCAGAAGATATTACTGATCGCCGCGCTGGTGATCATGACAGTGTTTTGCGCGTTTTCCGCGCTGAATGACGTTCGCTTGCGTGACGACAACCTACAGAGAATCGAACAAAGCACCCGCGCACTCTCGGTCTCGATGGCCCATGACATTCAGAGCTGGCTGGACGGGCGGATGATTCTGATCAAGAACGTTGCCGAATCCATCGGCCAGGCGCCCTCGCCTGAAAACATACTCGGCAAGTTGCAGGGCCAGGTGCTGATGGAGCAGTTCATTGCCGGCTATGTCGGCACCCGTGACGGCGGCTTCCACATCTATCCACCGCGACAGATGCCTGCCGGATACGACAGCCGGGAACGGCAGTGGTACAAGGATGCCATCGATCAGGGCACAGCGATGACAGAACCCTACGTCGGCGCTGGCATCGATTACCGGATCATCACTCAGGCGGTCGCCATTCGCTCCAACGGACACGTCATGGGGGTTCTGGGTGCCAGCCTGAACATCGAGACCATTTCCCGGACCATCAATGCGCAGGTGTTCGAGGGTGGCGGTTACGCCCTCCTGGTGAGCAAGGCCGGCAAGATACTGGTTCACCCGGACAAGGCGCTTATCGGCAAGACCCTGGCCGACCTGTTTCCCGCAGAGACGCTGACGCTGAGCGACAGACTGGTCGAAGCTGCGTCGGTGGATGGTCCGAAACTTACCCTGTTCACCCCCGTCAAAGGCCTGCCCTCACAGGACTGGTACATCGGCATCGTGCTGGATAAGCAGGCGGCCCTGGCCAGTATCTCGGCGTTCCGTAACTCAGCAATCATCGCCACAATCGTTGCCGGCCTGATTACCTTGCTGTTGCTCGGATTGCTGATGCGCGTGCTGATGAAACCCCTGCACCTGATCAACCATGCGATGGAAGACATTGCCCAGGGCGATGGCGACCTGACACGGCGCTTGTCGATTGTCTCCCAGGATGAGTTCGGACACCTGGCCGAGAGCTTCAATCGATTCGGCGACCGGATTCATGCCTCCATCACCGAAGTTTCATCCACGACACAGGCCTTGAACGAAGCCACCCGCCGAGTCCTGTCGGCGTCCAACTCTTCGGTGGAAAAGTCGGAGCACCAGTCGGGCTACACCACCACCGTTGCAGCAGCTATCGAAGAACTGGGAGCGGCAGCACAGGAAATAGCCTCAAGTGCCTCGGCAGCCTCAAGAGGTGCATCCAGCGCCAGGACACAGATCGACTGGACCAGTACGCTGGTGGAAAAAACCGTCGATACGATGAGTCAGTTGCAACAGAACATCGAAACGACACGCACCCAGATCGAAGACCTCAACGCCAAAAGCGCCAATATCGGCAAGGTGCTGGAAGTCATTTCGACGATTTCAGGCAAGACCAATCTGCTGGCGTTGAATGCAGCTATCGAAGCGGCCAGAGCGGGTGAGGCAGGCCGAGGGTTCGCGGTGGTGGCGGACGAGGTCCGAAGCCTGGCCCATCACACCCAGAATGCGACCGAAGAAATCCGCGCAGTGATCCAGGCGCTGCAGGACGGTGCCACACAGGCTGCCGAGACCATGTCCCTCAGCCATGAAATGGGCAGCCAGAGCGTAAGGGTGGCAACCGAGGCTGGCGCAAGCCTGCTGAGCGTCGTGTCACGCATCAGCGAGATCGATGACGTGTGCCTGACAGTCGCCGCGGCGACCGAGGAACAGACCACTGCCGTCGATCAACTGACCCGTGATGTGCATGCGATCAGCCAGTTGAACCACCAGGCCACCGACAACCTGAATGCAACCCTCAAAGCCTGCGGTGAGCTGGACTTTGAGGCCGGACGGCTCAGGAGTGTTGTCGATACCTTCAAGTTGTAACTCGGCAAGCGGTCTGTGTCGGGGGCGCTGCTCACAATCCGTAGGACCGGATTTATCCGGGAAGGCGGTATTTAGGCCGATGAAGATGAAGCGCCTGCACAGGCCTCTTCCCGGCTGAAGCCGGTCCTACAAACGATGCCACCAGCGCAGTTCTACACGCTCTTGCTGATGATCTGCCGGATCGCGCCAACAAACACATCCACCGGCTGGCCACCGGATACAGCGTATTCGTCGTTGAACACGATGGTCGGCACCGAGCTGACACCGCGAGAGGTCCAGAGTTGTTCGGCCTCGCGAACTTCGGCTGCATATTCGTTGCTGGCCAGAATGGCTTCGGCGCGCAGGCGGTCCAGCCCTGCTTTTTGCGCCACGTTGGCCAGAGTCTGGTGGCTGGACGGGTCTGCGAGATCGGTGAAATAGGCGGTAAACAGGGCTTGCTTCAACGCCGGTTGCTTGCCTTCCAGTTCAGCCCAGTGCAGCAGGCGATGGGCATCGAACGTGTTGTAGATGCGCCGCTCGCCCTGGGTAAAGACAAACCCCAGCTCTGCGCCACGCGCCCGGATGTTCTCGTGGATGTCGTTCATCTGCTCAGGCGTGGAGCCGTATTTCTCGGCCAGGTGTTCCTTGATGTCCTGGCCTTCGGCAACCATGTTCGGGTTCAGCTCGAAGGGCTGGAAATGAAGCTGCGCCTGCACTTCATCACCCAGCGCCTCAAGGGCCTGCTCCAGGGCACGCAAGCCAATGGCGCACCACGGGCAGGAAACGTCGGAAACGAAATCGATTTTCAGGGGAGTGGTCATCGTGACGCTCGCACTTGGCAGAAAACAGTCACGATACACGTCTGGCTTACAACTGCGCCACATGCCGTCCGTCTTCATGCTGCGCCTTGAGATAAGGCAACACTGCCGCCAGCAACGGCGCCTTGAACGCTTCCTGAAAGCGATGCGCCAGGCCGGGAATCAGGCGTAACTGACTGCCCTGGATATGCGCAGCGACATGCACGCCATGCATGACCGGCAACAGTGGATCGGCCGTTCCATGGACCACCAGCACCGGAAGACGCAAGCGGTTGAGCAGTTCGACACGGCTGGGCTCGGCCAGAATCGCGGTAATCTGACGTTTTACGCCTTCGGGGTTGAAGGCCCGGTCATAAGAGGCTGCGGCCTGTTGCAGAAGCATTTCCCGGTCGTCCTTGATCTGCGGGCTGCCCAGGGCGGCCAGCAGATCCGCCTGCTGCTCGATGGCAATCTCGCGATTGGGCGCGCCACGACGGGCCAGCAATTGCATCAAGGCAGCATTGGGCATCGGCAGGCCCTGAGCGCCGGAACTGGTCATGATCAGGGTCAGGCTTTCGATTCGTTGCGGAGCAAGGTCGGCAAGATGCTGAGCAATCATGCCGCCCATGCTCGCCCCCAGCACATGAAACTGCTCAACGTGCAGTGCATCCATCAAGCCCAGCGCATCATCGGCCATATCGGTCAGGGAATAGACCGCAGACACCGGCAAGCCGAGCTTGTAGCGCAGCACTTCATAAGTGAGGTTGGCATCCGCAGGAGGCTGAACCCAGGTCGACAGGCCGACATCGCGGTTGTCGTAGCGAATCACCCGATAGCCTTGCTGACAAAGGGCAACCACCACTTCGTCAGGCCAGTGAATCAGTTGCCCGCCAAGGCCCATGACCAGCAGCAAGGCAGGGTCGGATTCATTGCCGATACTTTGATAGGCAATACGAACTTCCTTGAGTTCGGCAATCTGTACAGGAGCACTGACATCGCATCGAGAGGCCGCAAAAGACGGCAAGCCGCACAAGAGCGCGGCCAGAAAGAGTAAAACCCGCATGAAAAACACCAAAAAACAGATCCCCAGTAGGCAATAAGTCTGATGATGTTTTTCAAAGCGCGCTGCCACAGTTGCGTGACAGTTTGATGAATCGGGATCAACGGCAAAATGGCCGCTGAAAATCCCTTACCGGCGATCGTCGGGGATGCGCGCAAATCCAAGGCTGCGTGCCAAAGCCATGCTGCGTTCGCCATAAAAGATGGCGCTATTGTCGACAGCCAGACAAACATGAGACAAACTCATTGTTTTCTCTTTGATCACAAATTTCATTCATGGAGCGCTCAAGGTGCTTGAAATACGTCACCTCAAAACCCTGCACGCCTTACGCGAGGCCGACAGCCTTGTGGAAGCTGCCGAGCGCTTGCACCTGACCCAGTCCGCCCTCTCCCACCAGTTCAAGGAACTGGAGGAGCGCATGGGTATGCAGTTGTTCGTGCGCAAGACCAAACCGGTGCGCTTTACCAGCGCCGGGCTGCGCCTGTTGCAACTGGCCGATTCATTGCTGCCCCAATTGCGCAGCGCCGAACGCGACATTGCGCGACTGGCAGGCGGTACAGCCGGGCGTCTGCACATGGCTATCGAATGCCATAGCTGCTTTCAGTGGCTGATGCCGACCATCGACCAGTTCCGTGACTCCTGGCCGGAGGTCGAACTTGATCTGTCTTCGGGTTTTTCGTTCGCTCCGTTGCCGGCACTGGCTCGCGGTGATCTGGATCTGGTGGTCACTTCAGACCCGCTGGACATTCCCGGCATCACCTATGTGCCGCTGTTCACTTATGAAGCAATGCTCGCCGTGGCCAACCAGCATGCACTGGCGAACAAGCCCTACATCGTGCCGGAGGATCTGGTCACTGAAACGCTGATCACTTATCCGGTGGAGCGGGATCGGCTGGATATTTTCACGCGCTTCCTGGAGCCGGCCGACATTGAACCGGCGCAGGTCCGCACTTCCGAACTGACGGTCATGATGATGCAACTGGTGGCCAGCGGACGCGGCGTGTGCGGCATGCCTCATTGGGCACTGCACGAGTACAGCTCGCGTGGCTACGTAAAGGCCAAGCGCCTGGGTGAAAAGGGATTGTTCGCGACGCTTTATGCAGGTATTCGCGCCGATATGCTCGACGCGCCTTACATGCGTGATTTCCTGCTGACGGCGAAGGACACGTCGTTTTCGACACTGGACGGGGTGAGTGCGGTGCGTTGAACCCAGCAGGAGCGAACTCATTCGCGAAGAAGCCCTTCGCGAATGAATTCGCTCCGTGATCAGGTTTCTTCGCGCATCTCGCGATACAGCGGCAGGATCAAGTCGCGGGTCAGAGGAGCCAGCACCAGTTCCGGGTGTTGCTCTGGCCCGACCCAGATGATTTCCTCGATCTCGGCCGCCGGTACGACCTGGGCATCGGTGCGTACCCCGAACAGCTGGCAATGCACTTCAAAGCCCGGCTCGTTGGCCGCCGGAGCGCTGAATTCACCGAGGAAAATGGCCTGTTGCGGGTCAATCACCAGGCCCAGTTCTTCTTCCAGCTCCCGAACCAGCGCATTTACCGCTGGCTCGTGCGCTTCAATCTTGCCGCCCGGCTGCATGAACGCCTCGGTACCGCGCTTGCGTACCAACAAGGTCTGGCCATCCGGGGCAATCAACAAGGCTGCGGCAATATTGATGATCTTCATGCAAAGATGTCCGTCTTCAGCAAGCGAGCCTCATCATCGCGCTCCAGTGCCAGTACGATCAAGCGATCAATCAGACCGGCGTAGGACAAGCCAGTGGCCTGCCAGAGCTTGGGGTACATGCTGATGGAGGTGAAACCGGGGATCGTGTTGATCTCGTTGATGATGATCTCCCGCGCTTCGGTGACGAAGAAGTCGACACGCGCCAGCCCGGCACAGCCCAGAACCCGATAGGCCTGCAATGCAACTTCGCGCACCTGTTCGCTGAGTTCTGGCGCAAGTTCGGCGGGGATGGCGATACGCGCCTGATCACCGTTGAGGTACTTGGTGTCGTAGGCGTAGAACTCGTCATTGGCGATGACTTCGCCACATACACTGACCTGCGGCTCACGGTTGCCCAGCACCGCACATTCCACTTCCCGGCCGACAATGCCCTGTTCGATCAGAACCTTGTGGTCGAACTCGAAGGCCAGCGCCAGGGCCGCTTTGAACCCGGCTTCGTCGGTCACCTTGCTGACGCCCACCGAAGAGCCCTGGCTCGCCGGTTTGACGAACATCGGCAGCCCCAGTTGCCCGGCCACGTCGCTGAACTGAGCTGTCTGGCCACGCATCAGCACCACGAACGGTGCCACGCTGATGTCGGCATCGCGCAGCAGGCGCTTGGTCACGTCTTTATCCATGCAGGCCGCAGAGCCCAACACATCCGGCCCTACAAACGGAATCGCCAGCAGGCGCAACAGGCCTTGCAGGGAGCCATCTTCGCCGTAGGCACCGTGAATCAGCGGGAACACGACATCGATACGCTTGAGCGGCTCGCCCGACCCGACTTCGACGAACTGTCCGCCTGTGCTGCCTGGCAACAGGGCCAACAGCTTGCCTGAAGTGCTCAGCCTGATCTTTGCTGGGTCGCTCGCATTGAGCAGGTAATCGCTTTCATCGAACCGCAGCCAACGGCCCAGCTTGTCGATACCGATCAAGGTCAGCTCATAGCTTTCGCGATCGATCGCATTGATCACGTTGCGTGCTGACTGCAACGAAACCTCATGCTCGCTGGATTGCCCACCGAAAACGATGGCGACTGATTTTTTCAACGCGGGTACTCCTGTTTTTCAGGCCGCGAAGATAAAAGCAATGCCCGGCATTAGTCCAGAGGCTCAGTGGTCGCATGTCCGAAAAGCAGGCAAAAAAAATCCCCGGTCCGGAGCAATCCTGCACAGATCGCCTTGAATCGGGGAGTCGGGTGCCGGATCAAGCAGCGGGAGTGCCTGCCTTGCTGCCGGAACCGAAGGTTGCGAAGCGCTTGTTGAAGCCCGCGATACGGCCTTCGGTGGTGGTCTTGCGTTGCTGGCCGGTGTACATCGGGTGCGAAGCACTGGACACGTCGAGCGCCACGTAAGGGTAGGTATTGCCGTCCGTATGCTGTTGCGTGCGATCGGTATCGACTGTGGAGCCGATCAGGAAATACACGTCGGCAGCCGTGTCGTGGAACAGCACTGTGCGGTAAGCAGGATGGATATCAGGTTTCATGGGGGCCTCCGGATGAGTTGCTTGAGTATTGTTATACCATAACATAATACTTCACATTAATGATAATCAATGCTGTTTGCTGCTCCCGCCCTGAACTTGATCGGGCTGGCGCTTGAAGCTATGGTTCGCCCCGCCTCTGCCAAATCAGCGGCCCGGGACGGGGCTCCCGGCTTACTGGTAGCCAGGACAACACGCCAGCGCCTACTACTCACAGCCGTATGGGTCCGTCCAGCGATTGGCCCTGGACTGCGGATGAAATAACAAGTCGGTAGGATTTCTCATGCCTGATATCACCCACTATGACCTTCCTCAATCCGCTTACGAGCGACTGATAGAAGCCCGTGACTCACTGCGTCTGCTCGATGGTTATGTCAACAAGACCGATGTGCTCTGCAACCCTTCGATGCTGGTGGGTTATGTCTCGATGCTGCAAAACGCCTTGCAGGAAGTGATTGCCGCCAGTACCCCGACCGAGCCACGCGATACGTTCATGCGCAAGGCCGATGAACTGGGCTTCGTCGCACTCAATCCGAAAGAGCAGGCCTTGATCCAGCATCTGCGCTGGACCAGCCTGGAGGGACGTGACGATATCTATGCCATGGCCGAACGGCTTCGGCATATCAAACCGTGGATATTGGAGAGTTGAAGTTTCAATCCACAACTTGATGTTTATCATGCCGTTGAACAGAGAAAAGCAGACCCACAACGAAGTGCGTCATGAAACGTGAAAGACTGAATGACATGCCCCGTTGAAAATGAGAAACATTCCATAAGTTGCAAATAATGATTTCTATATTGGAAAGCCTTTTCCGATAAATATATTTTTCATTATCCCCATGGAATTAAACATGAAGTCATCTATGTTGAAACTGCCTTCACGCTCCGTGGACACGGGCTCATTTTCATAGGCAGCACAGTTGGTTGGCATTTTGCCTTTATCCTGACGAGTGTTTTTGACAATTAATGATCGCTCACACTGCACAGGTGCCGTACAGCGAGCCGGACATGCACTGTTACAGGGCAAGTCAACCTTCAACACACTGTTCAATTACCCGCAACAGATAAAGAGAGTGATGCTCTCTGCATTGCTGTGCCTGCGCTCTACCTATCTATATTCAAGGAGGAAACATGCCCATCAGCCTGACGTCGCAGTGGTTCATTCAGCCAGGCCAGGAAATAGAAGCACGCCAGGCACTGATACAACTTGCCCGCGATGTACAAAACAACGAACCCGGTACGCTCACCTATCTGGTAAACACACCTTTCGGTGCCGATGGCCGGCTTCAATCGCTGCCGCCACCTGATCCATTGCTGGTGTTGTTCTTCGAGACCTATGCAAGCCCCGATGCGTTTCTCGCCCATGTGAACGGGCCGCTCTTCACAAACTTTGTGGCGCAATACGGCCACTGCTTCGTGTCGGCTAACGGCAAGCCATACACCACAGTGCAATTTCTCGACACACTGGCCGGTTTTTCCGGGCGCAACCTTCAAGAGACAGAAGAGCTCGGCAACCGGCATCCGGCCGTGATGTTTGAAATCATCGCGAAGGACTCCGCAACGGCCAGGGCGTTCTATCAGCAAGTGTTCGGCTGGCAGTATCAGACCGGGACTGGCGGCTTCTCCTATATCCACTTCCCGGCCGGTACTCCGCCGCTACTGGGTGGCATCGGCCAGGCCGATCCTTCCATTCCCGGCTTCGAGCCCGGACACAACTTCTATCTGCTGGTGGACACCCTGGAACCGGTGCTTGAAACAGCATTGGCGGCAGGCGGATCGGCGCTGATGCCGCCTACAGCAATCGATGGCTACCGCTTCGCGATGTTCAAGGACCCGGAAGGCAATCCGGTCGGCCTTATCGAACCCTTCAACACCTGAACACGCTTTTTAGCAGGACGCAGCACGGACACAACCTTTCACAACATGGACGCAACACGGAGGTATTCGACGTGAGTTATCTGAACTCCCTCAGGCTTCACTTTTCCGGGAAATTCCAGGCCAATGTGTCGACGGTCAATAATGACGCCGGCCACTATGACAATGATGCGTTCAAATCCAGCTATCAAAAACTTGAAGGCCCGCACATGAAGCCACCTAACGGGTGGTTCAATCCACAAGGTGACGCGGCATTCCGTTTGCTGGGCTGCACCATCAACTCAGCCTGGACCCCGGCGGGTGCCGTGACTCCGTCAGATCCCGTACTGCGTTACATCATTGCCGATTCCAATGGCAGGGTGCCGGCCAAGATGGTCGACCTCGACCCCGAACAACAACTGGTATCGGAAATATGGGGCCTGGAGGTGCGGATAGCGGACCTCAATGGCGACACACTTTTTAGCGGGCAATTCCTGCCTGCTGCCTTCATCGACATATGGGATCGCGCAACCGGTTCGGGTTCAGGAGACATCGGTGCAGGCGCGATGTATCAATCGGTATTGCACAATCTGCAATGGGGCGATGTTTCTCACTCTGCATTTCTGAGCCAGTTGAAACAAGCCGCCCAAGCTACAGGACAGTTGTCAATCAAGTTCAATGTTGACGGCCTGAACATGGACAATACATCGCCGAACTTCATGTGCGGTCGAATCGTAGGCACCATAGGGCCTTACCTGGCAGAGGAGCCTCGACATCTGGTGCTTGGCCGCCACTTCATGGCAGCGGTTTCACCTCAGGGAAACTTCTTCACTCCCATTGGCGGTATCAACTTCTTTGCAGCAGCCATCGATACAGAAGCAAGTTGCATTTACCTCGATCTGGGTAATGCCATCTCCACAACGGCTCCGGGCGCAGGCCTGAACGATCTCGGAGATCTGCAGCTCGGAGCTTATGAGCCGAGCCTTACCCCCACAGGTCCGAGGTGCTCTATCATTCCTCTCGGAACCATTGCCTCTCAGGGAGGTGATGGCTACTCCAGCAATCCCGACTGGTATGCAAAGACGGCAGGCATCGTAGTACTGCCGCTGTCAGCGCAACAGCTTCAGGTTGCCCAGACCAATGTGCTACTCCTGTCGGGCAGCCAAGGCATCATCATCAATGAATGGACCAATGCGGCGTTCATACGTGCCGACAAGTTTGTCTATCGCCTGAGCCCGGACGAAAAAGTCGATATTCCTGTCTACGCAACGCAGTATGGACAGCCGTTGCCAGGGATTTCGGTGTCATTCATTCTTGACTCCTCGCAGTTGCAACCAACACCCGACTCCCCCCCTTATGTCATGGCTTCCCCGCCGGTGGCGACGCCAGAAAACGCCCTGAACTTCGCCGCAACAGCAGTAACCGACGCCAGCGGAAAAGCCGTCTTGTCACTCAGCACAAACGATCCGGGAATACCTCGCAGTTTCAAAAACAGCAGTTCCTCAATCGATGGCCAGGTCTATGGCATCCGCCCGGTATTCACTGAAGTGGGCATGAATGCCGGCCCCGTCAACCAGTGGGACTTCATCAGTTTTCTACTCTGGAGCGGTTACAGCATTCCTGCATCACCCACCTGGGATGATATCCAGCCGATCTTCCAGCAATACGCCAATCTCTACCCGGTAATGCTGCGCTTCCTGAACATGGCGGATTTCGACTCTGTGGTGAAAACCGCAGGATTGCTGACCCTCGCGTTCAGCCTGGATATTCACGACGCCAACTCGATGCCGGTGACCCGGGACCTGTCTCCCGCCAAACGCCAGGCCATTCTTGCCTGGCTCAAGAATCCCCTACCAGGCACCAGGACGGCGCCAAAAGCAGCGCTCCAGACCAGTGAAGCGACTTCTTACACGCCCCAGGAAGAGGCCGCCTTGGCAAACGCCGCCCGAGGTGGCAAAGCGGCAGCGGTTGCTCGCCGTCTGATCAACCAATCCCAAAGGGGGTAATGCCCATGATCCGTCTTCAACTTTCGACCATCGCGGGCCTCCAAGGCCCGACCGTAACAGTGCAAGCGGTGCTTGACGCGCTTCAACAGGCAGTCGAGCTGGAGCACTCGACGATTCCGCTTTATCTCTATGCGCTCTATTCGATCGATGCCAGCAAGAATCCGGAAATCGCCGCCATCATTTCCTCGGTGGTCATAGAGGAAATGCTGCACATGACACTGGCGAGCAATGTGATGAACGCCCTCGGCGGCTCACCAGTCATCGACTCACCAGGTTTTATCCCCAACTACCCGGGCCCACTGCCTGGTGGCGTGCAATCGGACCTGACCGTGCATCTGGCTCCCTTCTCGATGACACAACTGCAGACCTTCCTGCAGATCGAAGAGCCTGAACATGCCCTCGACTTCAAACTGCTTGCCGCACAAAAAGACCTCACCATCGGGCAGTTCTATACCGCCATCATCGAAGCCATAGAACAGCTCGGCGACGGTGTCTTTCTCAATCCGTCACCCAATCAGGTCGGACCTGACCTGATGTGGGAGTCGGTTGTGGTCAGCAATGTCGCCACGGCCAGGCAAGCCCTCCAGAGCATCATCGATCAGGGCGAAGGCACTTCGCTTTCACCGCTCGAAGTCGTGGGCAAAGGCTATGCGCATTACTATCGCTTCATGCAGATCCAGAAAGGGAAGCTACTGATTCCAACCCCCGATGGAGGCCCGACGCCGGAGGACAAGTATGCCTATGCAGGGGCTCCGATAACCCTGGACACCACAGGTGTCTATCCCGTCGCCACCGATCCAGGCCCTTATACACCGGGCACGGTGCAATCCTTTGCCAACGACAATTTCAACTACACCTACACCAGCCTGCTCCAGTCGTTGCATGCCTTGTTCAACGGCGATTCGAGCCAGAACCAGATGAATACGGCACTAGGCCTGATGATGTCGCTCAAGGGCCAGGCCAAGGCAATGATGTCCGGCATACCGGACCCGAAAACCTTCACAGGCCCGACCTTTCAGTACCAGCCGACCAACCCTGCCAACTGACAACCTCCTCGATCAAGGGCGAAGAACGGCAACATTGCGGTCTTCGCCCTTATTCATTTATCACTCGCCTGCTACATTTCTCATGCAACGGCTCGTTAGCCAGCAATCGATGTTTATGCAGCCCTGCGGCCCGATGCGGCAAAAAGACAGGGCGTGTCGTCATTAGCCCAAGGATGTCATATGAGCCTATCGCTACTCAGTCGTTATGCAGTCTTCGTTGGCTGCGTGCTGTTCACCCTGTTCAGCCTGCCGTTCTGGCATCACGAGTGGCTTTGGCCATTCACCCTGCTGACTGCGGTATTGAGCGTGGTCGGTATCATCGATTTGCTGCAATCTCCGCATTCGGTACGCCGCAACTACCCGATCCTGGGCAATATCCGGTATGCCGTGGAAGCCATCCGACCGGAGATTCGCCAATACCTGCTGGAATCCGACAGCGACGCCCTGCCCTTTTCCCGCGCCCAGCGCTCGCTGGTGTATTCACGGGCCAAGAACGAAACAGCCGACAGGCCGTTCGGCACGCTGATCGATGTCTATGAAACCGGCTTCGAGTTCATCGGCCACTCCATGCGCCCGGCGCCATTGAGCGATCCAAACTCGTTTCGCGTGCTGATCGGTGGCCCACAATGCACCCAGCCGTACTCGGCCTCGATCTTCAATATCTCGGCGATGAGTTTTGGCTCGCTCAGCGCCAATGCCATCCGGGCATTGAATCAGGGGGCCAAGCTGGGCAATTTCGCCCATGACACCGGCGAAGGCAGCATCAGCCCGTATCACCGGGAACATGGCGGTGACCTGACCTGGGAGCTGGGCAGCGGTTACTTCGGCTGTCGCGGTGCAGATGGTCGCTTCGATCCAGAGCGCTTCGCCGCACAAGCTCGTGACCCGCAAGTGCGCATGATTGAAATCAAGATGAGCCAGGGCGCCAAGCCGGGCCATGGCGGAATCCTGCCCAAACACAAGGTCACTCAGGAAATCGCCGATACCCGCGGCATCCCGATGGGCGAGGACTGCATCTCACCCTCTCGGCACAGTGCTTTCTCGACACCTTATGAATTGATGCAGTTCATCGCTCAACTGCGCGAGCTGTCTGGCGGCAAGCCGGTGGGCTTCAAGTTCTGCCTGGGTCATCCGTGGGAGTTCATGGGGATCGCCAAGGCCATGCTTGAAACCGGCATCTACCCCGACTTCATCGTCATCGACGGTGCCGAGGGTGGCACCGGGGCCGCGCCGGTCGAGTTCACCGACCATATCGGCTCACCGATGCGTGAAGGCCTGCTGTTCGTACACAACACTCTGGTGGGCCTGAACCTGCGGGACAAGATCAAACTGGGTGCCAGCGGCAAGATTGTCAGCGCCTTCGACATCGCCAGCGTACTGGCCATCGGCGCCGACTGGGCCAACTCGGCACGCGGCTTCATGTTCGCCATCGGTTGTATCCAGTCACAAAGTTGTCACACCAACAAATGCCCGACCGGCGTAGCGACCCAGGACACCTTGCGGCAACGCGCACTGGTGGTGCCGGACAAGGCTCAACGAGTCTTCAACTTCCACCGCAACACCCTCAAGGCTCTGGCCGAAATGCTTGCGGCGGCCGGGCTTGATCAGCCTTCACAACTGGAAGCCAGGCATCTGGTGCGCCGTATGTCGGCAACGGAAATCAAACTGTTCTCGCAGACCCATGTGTTCTTGCAACCCGGCCAGTTGCTGAACGGGATACAGGATGACAGCTTCTATTCACGCATGTGGCAAATGGCACGCTCGGACAGCTTTGAGCCCGCTGAACTCACCTGAGCCGACCGTATGGAGACATTCTGTAATAGCCCGGCTTTTGCATTTCTCGTCGATTAACGCCACCCTGCCGCGCCGCCGACCGACTACTGACTGGCGGTGCGGAACCTCAACCCACTGCGGTTGATCCTTATTCAATCGACAAACTTTCAAGAGCCCACCGTTATGACTAACGGACGCGATTATCGAATCGACTTCTTTCGAGGTTTGGCGCTGATCTTCATTTTCTGGGATCACGTGCCGGACAACCCATTGGCACAACTGACCGTGCGCAATTTCGGCTTCAGCGATGCAGCAGAGATATTTGTCTTTCTGGCTGGCTACGCTGCAATTCTGGCCTACGGACGCATTGCCCAGCGCGACGGCATGATGGTGGCCTGCGTGCGCATCCTGCGTCGTACCTGGGTCTTGTATGTGGTACACATTTTCCTGCTGACCCTGTTGATGGGCATTGTCTTCGTGGCCAACAACCACGTTGAAACCCGCGATATGGTCCAGCAGATGGGCCTCGAATACTTTGTCGGCAATCCACAGCAAGCCCTGGCCGACGAACTGTTGCTGCGCTTCAAGCCCAACCTGACCGACCCGTTACCGCTCTACATCCTGCTGCTACTGGCTCTGCCGCTGATCCTGCCCTTGATGCTGCGCAAGGTTGAAGTGGCGGTCGGCCTGTCCATCGCGCTGTACATGATGGTGCCGCTGTTTGGCTGGAACCTGCGCGCCTACGAAGGCGGCGGGCTCTGGTATTTCAACCCGGTGGCCTGGCAACTGCTGTTCGTACTGGGCGGTGCCTGTGCGTTGCGGACGACGCAACCGGTCATCGCGGAGCATCGTCCGTTGTACCAGCAGCCGTTGTTTCTGCTGGCGACCGTCTATGTCTTGATCGCCGGCGCACTGACCTTCAGCGAAAAGTGGCCCGAACTGCATGGGGCTCTGGTCTCGACCATGGGCCTGGAAGCCCTGTACCCCATCAGCAAGACCGACCTGGAACCTGCCCGCCTCGTACACTTCCTGGCTCTGGTCTATGTGGTCGCCAAATTGCTGCCGACCCGCCACACCTGGCTCGATAACTGGCCCGCGCAACAGACCTGCCGTATGGGGCGCTACTCCCTTGAAGTCTTCTGCCTGGGCGTATTGCTTGCACCACTGGCGGATATGGCCAACGCCCTGGCAGGCGATACCTGGCCGATGCAAGTCACCACCGCGCTGGTCGGACTGGGTTTGATGGTATTGATGGCCAATGGGCTGGAACTGAACAAGCGGCTGGGGAGCCCGCAGAGGGTAGTCACGGCTTGAGGCAGGTTTTAATGTAAACGGGCTGGCAAATATGGACTTTTGCTAGCTCGTTTATTTGCGAGGTTCCGTGGATCAATGATGCTCTGCTTCATCAAAAGCCTCCTGCAAAACGGACTTAACGACTATAAAAAAGAGAAACTTCTTACAAGCCGCCTTAATGCACTTGTCTCTGGGACTATTCCTACACACTTATCAGGACAAGTTTCCTCAAACTCCGCCGCTAAACAGTCGACTGTATAAACCATGAGACTGTGCCATGAACATCAATTCGCCTTCCCCTGCCTTGCAAAACTGGCAACCCCCAGCAATTGAGCCTGCCTCAAGAGCTGTTTCTACTGACAAAATATCAAGCACACCGCCAGCAGCCATCAAGAGGGGGCATGATGCCAATGAAGCGTTTTATCGATCGAAAGAATCGCCTTGGCTACCCAAGACATCAAAAGGTGAGATTTTAGAGCCTTATAAAGATTTGTCCGACAAAACCACTGAAGACATGAGAAAAAACTATATTGATAAAGAGTTAAAGACCTTCAACACGTCCATACATGCCATGTTCGACAATTTTCACGACTTCAAGCAGCAACTCTCCTTTCTGAATACGGCGCTGTCAAAGAAACACTTCGGCTTCACGCTCGGCCTGGACCAGCAGATAAAAGTGACCGACCCCGATGGCGTGCTGACACCGGCCGAACTCAGCTACCTGACGGAAAGTCTCAATGACCGCAGTGGGCTCAAAAAGAATCTGTTCACCCATGCCAAAAGCGTCATGACATTGACGGATCACTACACCGAGAAGTTCGGCAACGAGCACAGGCTCAATCTGGAGGCCTACAGCAAGGTCATTGATTATGGCCAGATATTCAGCCGCAATACCATCGGCAACTTCATGAACACCATCATCTACCAGATTGAACGCTTTGCACCCAAGCGAGAGGACAACGAAAAGCTTCTGGTCGATATCCAGGTCTGAAACAGACTGTTCGCTGCCTGAGCCATCAGGCAGCGAAACTTTCCTGTCGTTTAACTACCAGACCTGTTAACCAGCGAACGCTTGCAGATATGCCCGAAAGTGTATGCCTGCTGCTTATCGTCCAGGCTTTCAAGAAGTACATTATGTGCGCTGTATTTCCCGACTTTATAACGGGTGCTCCATATATTGTTACCCGTACTCCTGTGAACAAAATCCCCTGCCAGATCCCCGCCTTCACAACGTCCAAACTCAAGAAACATTGAGATCTGCCCACGGCTGTCAGAGGTGAGCACTTTATTGATCTCTGCATAACCTTCATGAGGCTCCAGCCTGAAATCCATTACCCCTCCCGCCAATGGGTAAGCCTTGCTATCGGTAAAGGTGGCCTCAAGCAATACCTTGGTATAAGCCTGAGTGGCGAGGAAGGAAGGCCTGGTCAATCCATAAGGAATTTTCAGGAAACCACCCTCATCATGAAGCTCATACTGCATATGGGGATACGACCCCACAACCATGCGGTAGTCAGCCTTCCCAAAGCTGGCCCCCTCAGCAGCCCTCACTCGAACATTGACCCGCGAGCCTGGTTTCAAGTCTCGAATGGCTTGCGGCCCCGTAGGCGTCTTGAGTTTCCATTCGCCATTATCGACCTGATACTCGACCTTCCACATAGCGCTCGATGCATCATAGCCAGGCGTCGCCAACAGTACATCCTGACCGCGCAACGATATAAAACGATAGCGATGCACCGATGTTGCACTTTGCAATGTCTGATTGACCTGGTTAAGGCGGTCACCCAAAAAGGTTGAGGCCTGTCCTGAAACTTCCTGCACTTGCGGTTCTTGCCCTGCTGGTAAACCGGGAGACTCGGCGATCTCTTTAGTGTGCGCAAAGGACTGGCATGTCATCACTAAAGCGCCAGACACCAGGAAACGATAAAAAAACCTTTTATTCTTATGCATGATAGCTCTCTCAATATTCCATTATTTATGCAGGGCTCTCTTGCCGCTGACAAACCGGACATAATCATCAGGGATCATGAAGATCAACCCTGGACAATATGAAAAAAGAAAACTCCTACAAAATATAAAACTCAAAACCAATCACCTCCTCTGCAATAGATTTGAGAAAAGCGTCTCACACAAACCTCCTCTCGGAACTTTCCCACAACGTTATCAGGCCAAGTTTTACTTCCAGCGGCCGCTACTGATAGGGAATCAACCCATAAAGGAGCAAAACATGAATATCAGCAGCGTTGTATCAAATGCAGTAAAACCTCAACTACCTTCTGTTCAGGCCAGCACTTCAATACCCGCAAAAATGACTGTTCCAGAAGCAGAGCCCACCCTAAGTGCCAGGGAGGCACGAGCGAAAGAGTTTTATACTCGGGAGGAAGAGCCATGGAAGAACAGATTTTACTACAGTGGCTCTGGAGACCCTGACGAAGTCGGGACTCCCATGACCAAAGAAATATTTTTGGGTTTTGAAGAAATGCGTTCCGCCTCATACCTTTCTCTTCAACAGTGTTATTACGATCATTTCAGAAAAGAACTCATCGAGTTGAAACCGGAACTAGCGAAAAAAGGCTTTAGCTATACCCTTGGCGATGACGCACAAATAAAAGTTATCTCGTATGAAAACAGCCTGAGTGAGGATGAGATAAAGTGGCTTACAGACACACTCAACAACATCGAAGACTTCAAGGAAAGCGTTCAACTCCATGCTAAAAGCATGATGATTCTGGTGGATCACGACACAGAAACATTTGGGGGAAAATACAATCTTAATCTCATGAATTTTCAAGACACCATTGATTACGGAAAAATCGTGGCCGTCAGAAAAAATGACCTGAGCGAAGAGTGGATACGGCAGATTGAACAAAATGCAGAGAAGCGGGAATCTCCACTGATCGATATCAAGGCTTGACTAACGAAGGGGGCTGCCTAATCAGGCAGCCCCCTACACGTCAAACACTATTTCTTAGTTTCTGGACCAATTAACCAGCGTTCGCTTGCAGATATGTCCAAAAGCGTACACATGTGGCTTATCTTCCAGACTCCCCAAAAGCAAATTCCGCGCACTGTACTTTCCATCCTTATAGAGAGTGCTCCATGTATTCCTGCCATTGTGTTTATGTACAAAATTATCTGCATACTTTCCGCCCTCACAAGGGCTAATCTCTATGAATTTTGAGATCTTCCCTGATGCGTCAGACGTAAACTCTTCCTCAATTTCCTTATACCCGTGATGAGGCTCCAACCTGAAACCCATCACACCACCCTCCAACGGATAAGCCTTGCTATCGGTAAATGTCCCCTCAAGCAATGCTTTCGTAAAAGCCTGGGTGGCCAAGAAAGGCGGTTTGGTCAAGCCATAAGGTATTTTCAGCAAACCCTCTTCATCATGAAGGTCATAGCGCATATGGGGGTACGAGCCGAACACGATGCGGTAACCCGCTTTATCAAATCTGGCGCCGTCAGCGGCCATCACCCGAATATTGATCCGCGCTCCCGGTGTCAGGCTACGAAAAGCCTCAGGCCCGTTGTATTTCTTGAGCTTCCACTCTCCACCATCGACCTGATATTCAACCTTCCATACGCGATTCAATACACTGAGCCCCGGCGTTGCGAGTAATACATCCTGCCCGCGAATGGCTGTAAAACTATAACGGTCCACCGAAGTGTCGCTCTGTAATGTCTGCTCGATCTGATGAATGCGGTCGCTCAATACAGTAAAGGCTTCGCCTTCGATGTCTTGTACCTGTTGCTCCCGTCCGGCAGTCGAAGCGGGAGGTTCGACAGTTCCCTCCGTCTGCGCCAAAGAGTGACATGAAAACGCCCATAAAACCCCGGATAAGAACGCCGGGTAAAACCAGTTCCTGCTCTTGTTCATGATAACTTCCTTATTATTGATTTTATGCAGGGCACCCTTGCCACTGACAAGCCGGACATAATCACCAAGCCCTATCGGGTTCAATCCCGAATAAAATAAAAGGAAATGTCCTACATGTTTTAATTTCAGAAACCCCTTACGTTTTTCCAGGCAATATCTCTTGTTAATAAATACCAGCACAATGAAGTCGCCTGGTAGCCTCAACGCCCCTGCCCGCCTGAAATATCCCACGTCACAAGACAATTTTTCCCGCAGCTCCGGCCAGCGTCTAAGCTTGAGACAAGTGCGACTAACAGGGTGACCGGGCCAATCGATCATGGGCGTATTACGGCATTCCGATACCAGGCAAGGTGTGATTTCTGCTGAGCGTCAGGATGACCCTCCCATGTCCACTCCACCCCGCCGCAAGCGTTACGGGTGGAGGGTGTTCTGGGTCGTGGTGACGATGGGCGGCATTGCATTGGGAGCAGCCATTGCCGTCGAAAGCCGCAGTTCAAGGCTTCAGGCAAAGGAGTTCAGCCGCTTTGCCGCCAGCTTGAGCTATTCGCTCGAACCCGGCCCGAGCGATGCAGTGGTTTATCCCGGTGAGGGGCCTTTTGATAAACGCCTGGGCTATTCGTCGATGGATGAATTCCTGTCGCGCCTGCTCAAACGCGATTATCTGATTACCCGGCAGACACGCTTTTCACCCGAGCTGTTGCGCTACAGCCAACACGGCTTTTTCGTGCCTTACGAGGAGAAAATCCAGGCGGGCCTGTCGATCACCGACTGCCGCAGTGAACCGCTTTATGAGTTTCGCTATCCGCAGCAACTCTACGCCGACTTTGCCTCCATCCCGCCCTTGGTGGTGAACAGTCTTTTGTTTATCGAGAACCGAGATCTGCTGGATGAACAGCAACCACTGGCCAACCCGGCCGTGGACTGGCCGCGCTTCGCCAAGGCGGCACTGTCTCAGGTGGCCAAGATATTTGCGATCCCAGGCCAGTCAGCGGGCGGCAGTACCCTGGCGACACAACTGGAGAAATATCGCCACTCTCCGGACGGATTGACGCAATCGGGTTCAGAGAAACTACGTCAGATGATTTCTGCCAGTGTCCGGGCCTATCTGCCCGGCGAGCAGACCTTGCAGGCGCGTCAGCATGTGGTGCGTGACTACCTGAACAGCGTGCCACTTTCCGCGGTGCCCGGGCATGGCGAAGTTCATGGCATGGCTGAGGGCTTGCGAGTCTGGTTCGGTGCCGACTTTGCAAGGACCAACCAGGTACTCGCCTCAGACCCGAAAGACGCAAAAAGCCTGGCCGAAAAAGGTCTGGCGCTGCGCGAGGTGTTATCGCTGGTGATTGCCCAGCGTCGTCCGTCCTATTACCTGACCAAAGGCCGACTGGAACTGGCGGATCTCACTGACAGCCATATTCGCTTGCTTGCACAGGCACAGGTCATCGATCAACCACTGGCCAATGCAGCACTGGCCAGCGCAGTCACTTACCGGGACTGGGTACAGCAACCGACAATTCAGCCCATTGAAACCAACAAGGGCATCAGTGTTGCCCGCAGCCGGCTGTCCAACCTGCTCAATCGCCCGCTCTACGATCTGGACCGGCTTGATCTGTCGGCCACCAGCACGTTGCAGGGCGAGCTGCAAAACAGCGTCAGCCAATACCTGCGCGATCTGGCGAACCCGGCCTTCGCCGAGAAAATCGGCCTGTTCGGCGAACGGCTCTTGTCCCCGGCAAGCACCGCTCAGGTGCGTTATAGCTTCACCCTGTTCGAGCGCGGCCCGGACGGTTCGCGGGTACGAGTGCAAACCGACAGCACCGACCAGCCGTTCGACATCAACGAAGGCAGCAAGCTGGAGCTGGGCTCCACTGCCAAGATGCGGGTGCTGACCACTTATCTGGAAATCATCGCCGAGCTGCACGCACGCTACGCCGACATGAGTGTTACAGAGTTGAGAAAGACCCCGGTCGAAGAGCCTGACCGGCTGACCCGCTGGGCTCTGGATTACCTGATACAGAACAAGGACCGGGACCTGGCAAAAATGCTCTCTGCGGCCCTGGATCGACAATATTCGGCTAGCCCTGGCGAAAGCTTTTTTACCGGTGGCGGCCTGCATCGCTTCAACAATTTCCGTCGCGAAGACAATGAGCGGATTCCGACGCTGCGCGAGTCCCTGCGCGAGTCGATCAACCTGCCCTTCATTCGCCTGATGCGTGATCTGGTGCGCTACAGCACTTATCAGGCTCCAAACAACAGCGCTGCGCTGCTCAAGGATGATGACAACCCGCGCCGTCAGGAATACCTGAGCCAGTTTGCCGACCGAGAAGGCACGGTTTTCCTGCTCAAGTTCTGGAAGCGTTACAAGGACAAATCCACCCAGGAACGGCTGGACACCTTTCTCGATGGCATCAATCCCACTGCTGTCCGTTTGGCGGCAGTGCATCGCTACCTGTTGCCGGGTGCCGATCAGGATACGTTCAAGGCCTTCGTCCGCGCCCATCTGGTCGAAACCGGAACCGGCCCGAAACTCACCGAAAAACGCCTGACAGAGCTTTACAAAAACTATGGGCCTGGCGCCTACGACTTGCCGGATCAGGGTTATATCGCGCGTGTCCATCCTCTGGATCTGTGGCTGCTCGGTTACCTGTTGAAATACCCCGACGCCCAGTTCAAGGATGCGGTTGCCGCCAGCCGTCATGAGCGCCAGGAAGTCTATGGCTGGCTGTTCAAGAGCCGACACAAGAGTGCTCGGGACAGCCGCATCCGTACGATGATGGAAGTCGAGGCGTTCCTGGATATCGAGCAACGCTGGCAGCGTGTGGGTTACCCGTTCGATCATCTGGTGCCTTCACTGGCAACCGCCATAGGCAGCTCGGGCGACCGGCCTGCGGCGCTGGCCGAGTTGATCGGCATCATCCAGAACGATGGTATTCGCCTGCCCGCCCTGCGCATCGACAGCCTGCACTTTGCTGCCGGCACACCTTATGAAACCGTGCTGGCCAGTAACCCTGAACTGGGCAAGCGCGTTCTGCCTTCGGAGGTCGCGGCAGCCATGCGTGAAGCGCTGTCGCAAGTGGTGGATGGCGGTACGGCCAAGCGTGTGCAAGGCACTTTCAAATTGCAGGATGGCAGCATCCTGGCCATGGGCGGCAAGACCGGTACAGGCGACAACCGCATCGAAAGCATTGGCGCGGGTGGACGGGTTATCAGTTCGAGGGCCATCAATCGCACGGCAACCTTTGTGTTCTACATCGGTGAAAACCACTTCGGCACCCTGACCGCCTTTGTCCCCGGACGCGCCGCCGAAGGCTTCAGATTTACTTCAGCCCTGCCGGTGCAGGTACTCAAGGGCATGGCTCCCATCCTCACGCCCTATCTGGAAAATGGTGGACAGGCCATGTGCAGCACGCCCTCTACACGGCTGTAAGACCGTTCGTCTGTATCTCTTTGCGAAGATTTCAAGATATATCTTAAGGTATATCTAAATCGTAACGAGAGATGAAGACAATGCGTGATGACCCTCACCGCCCCGATGACCGTCCACTGCTGCGCGAATATGGCGATGGCCGCGACGGTTTTGAAAAACGCCCCGGCCGTGAACGCGGCGGACGTGGCCCCCGGGTATTCGCTCCGGGCGACTTGAAGCTGTTGCTGCTGGCTCTGATTGCCGAACAGCCTTGCCATGGTTATGACCTGATCCGCCAGATCGAAGGCATGTTCGATGGCGCCTACAGCCCAAGCCCCGGCGTGATTTATCCCACCCTGACCTTTCTTGAAGAAAGCGAACTGATCCTGGGCGATGCCCAGGGCGGCAAGAAGCTCTACACCATCACTGTTGCCGGTCTGCAATCGCTGACCGAGCAGGCCGTTGCGCTGGATGGCGTGCGCATGCGGATCGAAGTCAGCAAGCGCTCTTTGCGCGGGCATGACCGGCCACCGGAAATCCATGAAGCGGTACACAACCTGCGTCATGCGCTGCAAATGCACCATGGCCGCTGGAGCCCGGAAGAAATTCTGCGTGTTCGCGACCTGCTCAATGAAACCGCCAAATCCATCGTTGATGGCCCCCAATCTGTGTCGGAGAAGTCCGTATGAATTCGCAGCAGTCGATCCATCGCGTCAACCATGAAATCAAACTGCGCAAGCTCGAAGTCTTGCGTGTGACCGACCTGACACCGCTGATGCGTCGCGTCACCTTATACGGGCCACAACTGGCAGGCTTCATCAGCCTGGGCACCGATGACCACGTAAAGCTGCTGTTCGCCCAGACTCCCGAAGAGCAGGCCGCGCTGGAGAGCTTCACGCCCGGCGGCAGCAGCGACGGCCCGCGCCCCGCCATGCGTGACTACACGCCGCGTCGTTACGATGAAACGGCAGGCGAACTGGATATCGATTTTGTCCTGCACGGTGACGGGCCGGCCGCGACATGGGCAGCTCAGGCCGAGCCGGGGCAATTCCTGCACATAGCCGGCCCTCGCGGCTCGATGGTGGTGCCCGATATCTTCGACAGCTATCTGCTGATCGGCGACGAAACCGCTATCCCGGCCATTGCCCGGCGTCTGGAGTCGCTACCAGCGAATCGCATTGCGCGGGTGGTGGTCGAGATTGCGAACAAGGATGAGCAACAGGTTTTCACAAGCCAGGCGCAGATCGATGTCACCTGGGTCATTCGCGGCGAACAGAATCTGGTGGAGGTTGCGCGCAGTCTGGAAGTGCCTGCCGGCAAGCTCTACGCCTGGGTTGCAACCGAAGCGGCCTTGTCACGCAAGATTCGCCGCGTGCTGCTTGACGATCTGGGCCTTGATGACGGGTTTGTGAAAGCAGCAGGTTACTGGCGTCTTGATGAAAATGATGAGTCTCTGTAGGCAAACCATTTATCGATCCCCAGCAAAAACAGCGCAATCCCCACAAACCCAAGCAACACGCCACCCGCATTGATGAAGGCCTTGGCATAACCCAACGTGCCGACATCAATGAAGGGGTACAGGTAATCGCCTATCGCATCGCCGCGCAGCAGGACGTAGCCGAAATAGAGCACCGGATACAGCGTCCATAGCAACACATGGACAAGACGCAGGCGGCCTCTGGGCACATACAGCCACCAATACAGCACGAACATCAGCGGCATGACGTCGTGCAGCAGTTCGTCAGCGATCCACTGCCAGCCTTGTGGCTGCCACAGATGGCGCAACAGCAGGTTATAGGCGATGCCCACCAGTGCAATGCTGGCAGCAATACCGCCGCATACAACCGGGTTGCGAAAGAAATCATGCCCGCGGGACTGGCGGCGACTCAGAGCACAAGTCAGCACCACCGCCACCAGCGTATTGCTCAAGACGGTAAAGAAGCTGAAAAAACGGATCAGCCCGCCCAACAGGCTGGCTTGATCGGCCCAGCGCGACCAGAAAACCAGATACATCTGGATAGCCAGACCGGACCAGGCGAGGCAGGCAGCAATAAGCGTGTAAAGACGCTGTCCCTGCGCCTGTTGCGGATGTTCGCTGTGCATCGTTTGATCCTTGAAGGCCAGCGTCCATGCCAGGCGTTTTTACCAGCCCTTGCTGCGATGCAGCTTCACGTACAGAGCTTCCACTTTCTCGCGAGCCCAAGGCGTCTTGCGCAGGAAAGTCAGGCTGGACTTGATGCTCGGATCACTCTTGAAGCAGCGAATGTCGATGCGCTCAGCCAGACCGGACCATTGGTAGTGCTCAACCAGAGCCTTGAGGATCTGCTCAAGCGTAACGCCGTGCAGTGGGTCGTTTTGGGTTGTTGTCATGACTGACCTTGCAGCTTGATGAATGCGAAGGTGCGCACCTTAGCCGAGCCATCAAAAGGTAGGAAGAGCTTAGCGTGAGATGAGTGAAGTTTCGCCAGCTCCGACCACAAGAAGCCCTAACAGCAAGACACGGAAAAGTTCCCCTTTTCACGCCAAAAAGAGATGTTATAGTGTAACAATAAATTACTTGCCTATCCGCTTAACTCTCGACTGGGGCTCTGCCATGCGCCCTGCCAAGGAAACCGATATGTCACCGATGCACCGTAACCTGCTCTGGCGCCTGACGCCACTGGCAACCGCTCTGCTGCTTGCCGCGCCGGCCCATGCAGCAGAAAGCCTTGAGCTGCAACCTCAGGTCATCACGGCCAACCCGCTGGGCAGCGATCAACTGGCAACGCCGACAACGGTTCTGGAAGGCGATGCCCTGACGTTTGAACAGAAAGGCAGCCTGGGTGAGACGCTGAACAAGCAGCCAGGGGTTTCTTCGTCTTACTTCGGGCCTGGAGCCAGCCGCCCGATCATTCGCGGCATGGATGGTGACCGGATTCGTATCCTGCGCAATGGCGTAGGCGCGCTGGATGCATCGTCCCTGTCCTATGACCACGCAGTACCGCTGGACCCGGTGAATGTCGACCGTATCGAAATCGTACGTGGCCCGGCAGCCCTGCTTTATGGCGGCAGCGCTATCGGCGGTGTGGTCAACACCTTTGACAATCGTATTCCCACCGAAGCCATCGAAGGCATTCACGGTGCCGGCGAGCTGCGTTACGGCGGTGCCGATACCACCCGTAGCAGCGCTGGCAAACTGGAAGCCGGTAACGGGCAGTTCGCTTTGCACATCGATGCCAACTCTCGTCAGTTCAATGACCTGCGCATTCCCGGCTATGCCCGCACCAGCGAACTGCGCGCACAAGGCAGCGAAGACGGAGACAAGAAAAAACGTCTGAGCAACAGCGATGGACGTCAGGACGGCGGCGCAGTCGGCGGTTCCTATACATGGGATGACGGTTACGCCGGTGTCTCGTACAGCAACTATGACTCCAACTACGGCTCACCCGCCGAACAGGACGTGCGCATCCGCATGCAGCAGGAGCATTACGCTTTCGCTTCCGAGATCCGCAATCTGTCCGGGCCTTTCACTTCGGTCAAACTCGATGCGGGCTACACCGACTACGAACACCGCGAAATCGAAGGCGGCGAAGTCGGTACAACCTTCAAGAACAAGGGTTATGAGGCCCGCATCGAAGCCCGCCACCAACCGATCGGCCCACTCAATGGCGTAGTCGGCGCACAAGTGACCCGCAACGAATTTTCTGCCTTGGGTGAAGAAGCTTTCGTGCCGCAAACCGATACCAATGCCGGCGCGCTGTTCATTCTTGAGGAGCTGCAAGCCACCGAGCGCTTGAAACTGAGCCTGGGTGGACGCATCGAGCACACCACGGTCGATCCAGATGCCCAGGGCAAGGATCGTTTCGCCGCCGCCGAGAACTCCAGCACATTCACAGCGGGCAGCCTGTCGTCGGGCGCGGTCTACACCCTGACGCCGGTCTGGTCCCTGGCCGCGACACTGGGCTATACCGAACGGGCTCCGACTTTCTATGAGCTGTATGCCAACGGCGCCCACGTCGCCACCGGCACCTATGAACGCGGCAATGCCGACCTGTCGAAAGAGAAAGCGGTGTCCAGCGACCTGGCCCTGCGTTTCGACAACGGCACACACAAAGGCAGCGCGGGCGTGTTCTACAGCCACTTCTCCAATTACATCGGCTTGCTGGGCAGTGGTCGTACGGTCGATGACGACGGCGAAGACGATGCCAATGGCATCCCGGAATACAACTATGCAGGCGTTCGTGCCCGCTTCAGCGGTATCGAGGCTCAGGATCACTGGAAACTGGGTGAAAACCAGTACGGCAGCCTGGCACTGGAGCTGTCCGGTGACTACACCCGCGCCAAAAACCTGGATACCGGCGAAGCCCTGCCCCGTATCGCACCTCTGCGCCTGAACAGTGGCCTGCTGTGGGAGCTGGACAAATGGCAGGCGCGCATCGATGTCGAACATGCCAGCTCGCAGCATCGTGTTCCGGATAACGAATCCAGCACCGACGGCTACACCACACTGGGCGCCAGCGCCGGTTATCGTTTCAACCTGGGCGGCAGCCAGTGGCTGGCCTTCGTCAACGGCGAGAACCTGACCAACCAGACGGTACGCTACGCCAGCTCGATCCTGCGGGATATCGCACCGGCTCAGGGCCGTAGCGTGGAAGTCGGTTTGCGCACCACTTTCTGACGTCCCCAAAGAAAGAAGCGCCTGCGTGCAATGCGCAGGCGCCTTCGGGTTGCACTGTTGCGGATCATGCAAGGGTCCGTATCAGGTTTGTGACTGTTTACAAAATCATTAGCACCCTATCATTTTCCCTCCTGAACTGACGTTCTGCCCGCTCGGGCTGTGCCTGTCACCACCATTTCAATGCACGAATCCATACCTTGGCGGTCTACGCCTCAACGCCCGGTTTTCGGGCCTGAGCAGGACCTTCTGACCAATGGTTGATTTCTGCTGTCGGGAATTCGTTTCAAGAACTAGCGTTCAAAAACATGACGCCAACGTGCAACACACAACGTAGCGTCAATAAAACAATGAAATCGTCACGGAGATTTGCATTATGAGCACTGAAGGTGCTTTGAGTAGAAATCGCCTGTTACCCACATTGCTCGGTCTGGTGATCGCGCTGATGGGACTGGTCCTCTTGGCTGGCGGCCTGCGCCTGATACAACTGGACGGCTCGCTCTACTACCTGCTGGCAGGCATCGGTTTTACGGTAACCGGCGTATTGCTCATCATGGGACTTCACTTCGCACTTGGCCTGTATGCAGTGCTGCTGTTTGCGAGCACGGTCTGGGCATTGTGGGAGGTAGGCCTGGACTGGTGGCAACTGGTACCACGGCTGGCGCTCTGGTTCGCGCTGGGCATTGTCCTGCTGTTGCCATGGTTTCGCCGGCCTCTGCTGCGTGGCGAGCCTGCCCGCCTGGGAACCGGTGCCCTGACTGTTGCCGTAGTGCTGGCAGGTGTTGCCGCGCTGGCCAGCCAGTTCACAAACCCCGGCCGTATCGAAGGGCAACTGGATCGTGAAACCGCTGGCACCGCGAACACCGCTCCTGCCATGCCCGATGGCGACTGGCAGTCCTATGGCCGTACCGCCTTTGGCGACCGCTACTCGCCGCTGGCCCAGATCACGCCGGAAAACGTCAGCAAGCTGGTCCCGGCCTGGACCTATCGCACAGGCGATATTCCCGGGCCGGGTGACCCGGGAGAAACCACTGCCGAAAACACGCCGCTCAAGGTCAACGGCATGTTGTACGTGTGTACGCCGCACAGCCAGGTGATTGCACTGGACCCGGACAGCGGCAAGGAAATCTGGCGCTTCGATCCGAAGATCAGCACCCAGAGTGCAGAAAACTTCAAAGGCTGGGCGCACATGACCTGCCGTGGCGTCTCGTATCACGATGACGCGGCCTACGCAGCGAGCAGCCCTGCTCAAAGCCCGGCAACACCGGTAGCCGCGAGCACGACAGGCAACGCCTGCCCGCGCCGTATCTTCCTGCCCACTGCCGATACCCGTCTGATCGCCCTCAATGCCGACACCGGCAAGATGTGTGAAGACTTCGGCAACAAAGGCTCAATCGATCTGAGCGCCAATATCGGCACCTTCGCGCCGGGCGGCTACTACTCCACGTCGCCACCGGCGGTGACCAGGGATCTGGTGGTGATCGGCGGCCATGTCACCGATAACGTCTCCACCGACGAACCTTCGGGCGTCATCCGCGCCTACGATGTTCACACGGGCCGTCTGGTCTGGAACTGGGACAGTGGCAACCCGGACGATACGACGCCTATTGCCGAAGGCAAGACCTACACCCGCAACTCACCGAACATGTGGTCCATGTTCAGTGTCGATGAAAAACTGGGCATGCTTTACCTGCCCATGGGCAACCAGATGCCCGACCAGTGGGGCGGCAACCGCACTCCTGGCTCGGAGAAATACAGCGCAGGCCTGGTAGCGCTGGACATCGCCACCGGTCATGTGCGCTGGAACTATCAGTTCACTCATCACGACTTGTGGGACATGGACGTGGGCGGTCAGCCGACGCTCATGGACATGAAAACCGCCGATGGCGTCAAACAGGCGGTACTGGCCTCGACCAAGCAAGGCAGCATCTATGTGCTGGACCGCAGCAATGGCCAGCCCATCGTGCCGATCAGGGAAGTGCCGGTGCCGCAAGGCGCGGTCGAAGGGGATCACACCTCGCCGACCCAGCCCAAGTCCGACCTGAACTTCATGCCACCGCCCCTCAAGGAACGTGACATGTGGGGTGTGACGCCATTCGATCAGATGCTGTGCCGGATCGACTTCAAATCCTTGCGCTACGAAGGCCCGTTCACACCGCCATCGCTGCAAGGCTCGATCGTTTACCCGGGTAACTTCGGCGTGTTCGACTGGGGCGGCATCTCGATTGACCCGGTTCGCCAGATCGCTTTCGTCAACCCGAGTTACATGGCGTTCCGCTCGAAACTGGTCCCCGCAGCCGAGGTTGAAGCAGGCCCTGGCCGCAAGAGCGAAACCGAAGGCGTACAACCGAACAAGGGCGCACCTTATGGCGTGATACTCGAAGCCTTGCTCTCACCCATGGGCCTGCCTTGCCAGGCGCCAGCATGGGGTTATGTGGCAGCAGTGGACCTGACTAATCACAAGACCATCTGGATGCACAAGAACGGCACCGTGCGTGACAGCTCGCCGGTCCCTGTCCCGCTGACAATGGGCGTTCCAAGCCTGGGCGGTACGTTCACCACCGCCAGTGGCCTGGCGTTCCTGAGCGGTACGCTGGACCAATACCTGCGCGCCTACGATGTTCGTAACGGCAAACAGTTGTGGGAAGCACGTCTGCCAGCAGGCGCCCAGACCACACCAATGACGTACACCGGCAAGGACGGCCAGCAATATGTGCTGGTGGTGGCCGGTGGTCATGGTTCGCTGGGGACTAAACAGGGAGACTATGTAATGGCGTTCAAACTGCCGAAATGATGTTTCTCTGAATCAACAAGAAAGGCGGCTACCCTGAGGGAGCCGCCTTTCTTGTTTCAAGCTCGATGCGTCAGTGAAACGCGATCAGCAACCTTTGGAACCGGCCTTGGGTACAAACGCCGTTTTCACACCCGGTTTGAAGGTGATGTAAGCACGACGCCATGGCTCGTCACCGACCATCTGCCAGCGGTGGCCTTCGCCTGTGGTGTCTTGCGCAACCAGCACATCACCAGGACGCAGGACAAAAGTTTCGCCGCCTGTGGTGAAGAACTCCAGCGTGCCGGTGAGGGTGATCACGTATTGCTCTTCAGGAGCAGGGTGCCAATCGTAGGACGAATGGGGTGCTGTTTCCTTGAAGTGGATGATGTCCACGTCTGTGCGGAATTTCTGATCAATCGTGCCTTCCTGGATGTGCGCACGGTTATCAGTGCCCGTGCACAGCTTGAACGCTCTTATCCCCTGCTGCGCAACCTCTGTAGCGGGTGCCGCAGCGTGCGCGGCTCCCAGAGGAAGCATCACCACAGCCGCCATGGCAACTCCGGCTCCCAATACGCGAATCAACTCCAGTTGACGAGAGACTACATTTTTCAAAAACAGACTTTGCTTCTGCAACATATAACTTCCCTGAGAAATGTGACACACACTGAAAACGGCCCTGGTTATCCAAAGGGATGACCAAAGCAAAAAGGTTTGAATAGGCATTGCCGTCTTTTAAGACAAGTAAGCCGTCTGATGCGGCGTTCACCTCACATACGACTGTGTATCAACTTCAATACAAAAGAGTTATGCGCAAACGGACATTTGTTGATAACCCCCCGGCGCTGAAGGGCGAGAGATAGCCTGCCTTGAGCGCTGGAATGAAATACCACACCTCTGAAAAATTTAGAAATATTTTTTAAAGGCGGATTTTTCATTTCCATTCTATGGGCTTTTAGCGCATCGGTTTATGTACCGAATATTGACGCGGTATTAAAAAGCTCACCCCCCAAATTAATAATTCTTCATAAAGGCAGGGAGGTATTGGAAAACGAACGGTTCTTTGATTTGTCGCACAATCAAGTCGGCAACGTGAACGACTTGATTGCGAACAGGCTTGCAAGAGGATTACTTCTCGATGACTTCGCCACGCATCGGTGCCAGCCTGGCGATCAGGCGGTTTTGCACCGGCACCGGGATTTTCTCGGCATCCATGGACTTGATGAGGTTTTCTACCAACGCATTGAAATCGCTGCGGGTCAGGTTCTGGCCCTTGTGCGACTCGGCCATGCTGTCACCTTTGTATTCGCAGGGCCCTCCGGCTTCGACACAGAGCTTTTCCACCAGCCTGTCGCGCAACAGGACGATATTGACCCTCTTGAAGCGCTCGACAATACGGTCATCCTGGGCGACGTTCATCAACATGCCCTCGACAATGCGCTGGATACCGGCACGCTGTCCGAGGTCCTGGTAAAGGCGGTCATCCTTGGGCGGCTGCTGGGCGCAACCAGCCAGCAAGGCAATCATCAGGCACATCAACAGACGTCTCATCAGAAACTCCCCTGAATAGACAGATAAGTGCCGTTCTGGTTATCCAGTGTGGCGATTTCGCCCAGCCGCGCGTAGGCCAGGACAATGGACAAATGCTTGTTGGGGAAATAGCCGACAAACACATCTGCCCAATCATTCTCTCCGGCAAACGACAGGTTGTCCGGCTTCTCGCGGTACTCAACCCCCATGGCCCAGCGTGGGTTGAACAGCACGGCAACCGAACCTTCCTTGAGGACGCTGCGGCTGTCGCGGCGGTCGCCACCAAAACCCAGCAAGCCGGTTTCGTTGGCGCGGCTATAACGCACACCGCCGTTGACTACAACGTTGTAACCAAAGGCCGCGCCCATGAACAGGCGGCTGGCGGTCAGATACCCTTCGACGTCCGAATCACGCTTTGAGCCTATGAGGCTCGGGATCAGAAAATCGTTCTGGTGCTTGTACTGCACACCCAGGGAAACCTGCGGCAGGGAGTCGTAAATCAAGTCACCGAACAGCCGGACCTTGATGCCGAAGACGTCCTGGGTCAGGTTGTCTTCGGGCAGGCTCAACTTGTGCTGCAAGGTGCCCAGATCGAAACGCTGATGGGCATAGGACAGCTCGACACGGTTACCGTAAGCCACTGCCATACCCGCCACATCCAGTGTGTAGTCAGGCAAGTCGATATGGGTAGCAAAGGCACTGGCGCCCCACTCGCCCTGTTCGCCATAACCGGTAATCACCGCCCATGGCGTTATCCCCCCGCCCGCAGCACCTTCTATGCTGCTGGCACCGCCCGTGGCGATCAGACGACCGTTATCGGCCATGGAAAGGGACGAGAAAGCCCCCAGTACACAACCCAACAACAACGAAATTCTGTAGGTCATAGCTCAATTAACCATCAGGCTGGGGGGAGTCAGAGACGTGGCAATCCATGCCTCGAACGCGGGGGCGGTCAAAGGGCGACTGATGAGGTAACCCTGAGCCGTATCGCAGTGCCAACGCTCAAGCAAATCCAGGCTGTGCTGATACTCGACACCTTCAGCGACCACCTTGAGCCCCAGGTTGTGGCTCATCTCGATGGTGGAACGCACGATCACTGCGTCCTCGCTGGTTTCATCCAGATTGCGGACAAAGGACTGGTCGATTTTCAACTCCTGTACCGGTAATCGTTTGAGGTGTGCCAACGAAGAGTAGCCGGTGCCGAAGTCATCCACCGAAAGGCTGATGCCACAATCGCGCAGACGATGGAGAACAATCAGGGCTTTTTCCGGCTCACTCATCACGGCGCTTTCCGTGATCTCGAAAATCAGTTGCTCGGCAGGCACACCATGGTGTTTGAGCAGCGTGATGACATGCCCGACCAGATCGCTACCGAGCAGGTCGTCAGCTGAAATATTGACCGACAACTGGATGAACAGACCGCGCTTGTTCCACTCGGCCAACTGGCGCATGGCTTCTTCGATCACCCAGTTGGTCAGTAACTGGATACTGCCGGTGCGCTCGGCCAACACGATGAACTCGGCTGGCGAAACATTGCCGAATTGCGGGTGGCTCCAGCGCAACAAGGCTTCGGCCTGACGCACATGGCCTTTGCGGATATCCAGCTTGGGCTGGTAATGCAACATCAGCTCGCCATTCTGCGCAGCCTTGCGCAGGTCACGAATCAGGCTGATCTGGCGTTGGTGAGCAAGGTCGCGACCATCTTCGTAGATTTGCATACGGCCCGGCAGATTCACCGCGTCTTTACGCGCAATCGCCGCACGACTGAGCAACTCCTTGGGGGCGTCGCCGTTTTCCGGGTAAGTCGTGATACCGATACAGCACTCAAGCGAGATCTCCTGGCTATCGACACGATGCGGCTCGCTGAGTATGCGTTGCAGGGTGTCGCCCATGGCCACAGCGCCATCGCTGGTGGTGTGGTCCAGCAACAACAGGAATTCATTGGCCGTCAGTCGAGCCACGGTATCGCCAGAACCCAGTGCGTCCTGCAACTGCTGGCCTATCTGGCGCAGCAACTGGTCAACGCCATCGGCACCACAGCTTTCGTTGATCGACGCCATGTTCTCGATGCCGAGATACATCAATGCCACCGGGCGCTCTGCCGCAATCGCACTGCCCAGACGCTCGATGACCAGCGCCCGGTTGGGCAGCCCGGTTACCGCATCGTGCAACGCATTGTGTGACAATTGCCCTTCGCGCGTTGCGATACCACGCTGCATCGCGTTGATCGCGCCAGCGAGCATGCCCAACTCGTCGCTGCGCTTCATGGCTACCGGGGTTTCATAATCCCCGTCCTCGATACGCTTGGCCGCCAGAGCCAGTTCCCGAACCGGAGTGGACACACTGCGAGCCAGCGCCAGCGTACCGATCAAAGAAGCAAAGAGCGCAGCCAGGGATATCCAGAAAATCTTTTCATCCAGTGGTGCAAAAGCCTGCAAGGCCTTGTCCAGCGGGCTTTGCAGCAAGGCAATCACTTGCCCGTCGCTCGCCTGCCCCGTATTGGCCAGCATCAGTGCCTGGCTGAGAAAGTTCTGATTCAACTGCTCGGTGACGCGCATCTGACCTTCGGAGGAGTTACGCATCAGCTCGACCAGGCCAGGATGCAAGGCATCAGGCTGGGTACTGATCAATTCGCCCGGCTGGCCGTTTTCAACGGTCAGAAAGGAAACTTCCAGGCCACTGAGCGAGCGCAGTTCCTGGGCAATATCGCTATCGATGGCAAATCCCATCACCACACGCCCAAGGGGCAAGGGCGCCAGAACCGTACTTTCAACCAACAGATGCGGTATACCGCCGCCGGGAATGATCAGGACCGACTGCTTGTTGCGCTTGGCATTGCGCAACGCCTGGTCATAGACGAACTTGGAGCCTTCCGGCACCTCAGCCTCGGTACTGGCGACAACCGTACCGTCCATGCCCAGCAAAAACATGTCACTGGCGTTGATTCTTCCACCGTGGTTCAGCAACACCGAACGGATAGTCGCCGAGTCTTCGCTGGCTACCGCATCGCGGAATCCAAAATCGGCAGACAGCAATTGAACCGTGTCGCGCAAGCGCTTGCCGCGCAGCTCGATCAAACGTTCAAAAACCCGGCTACCCACTTCCAGTTGAGCCTGAGCCTGGGTACGGACCGCATCGCCAGTCGCAATCTTGACGGCAAAAAGCACCGCGCTGATCACGATAAGCAGCAAAGCAATCAATACACAGGCAATGCGCGCCTGAAAGCTGTTACGAAGACTCATCAATGAGCAGCCTTGTGGAAAGCCTCGCCAAACGCCCCTGGCGCGGGCTTGGCAGGTTTATCTTCAGCCTTGATCTCGACATCGAGGTTAAAACGCTGGGCAAGGCCCGACGCTGGAATATCTAACTCACCTCCCGGCACCGGCTGCATGTCTTCGGCCTGCGGATGCCAGAGCGTTGCCACGTAATGCCCGGCAGGCAGTTGGTCGAGCTTGAGGGTGCCATTGCTGTCGGTCACGCCGAACCATGGCTCGTCGGTGACATAGATGTAACCGACCATCCAGTCATGGATATTGCAGCCAAGCACCACGACACCCGCCTTGTCGAAGAGCAGGGGTTCTGAAGGTGTACCTTCATAAAGGCGTAGCTCGAAGCGCTTTGCAGGCGAGAAGGAATAGACCTGATGGCGAATGTTGTCACTGTTGGGGAATTTGACTTGCGCGCCGGTATGCACCGCCAGCACGCGAGGCGAAAACTCCTGGTCGCGCTGATCCATTTCAGCCTTGCCGCCGCTGGCAGCCGCTCCGGCTGGCCCCTTGAGCGTCAAGACAGCATCGGCAAGCGGTTTGCCTTGCTTGTCAAATACCTGAGCCGTCAAGGCAGCAGCCGATGCATTTGCAGCGGACCACACCAATAACCCAGCCAGGACAACAGAAGAAAATACTCTGGTCATACTCGATTCAATCCAAAACGGCAGTACTGAGAACAAGAACGCCAGCCTTGGCATGGTTTTGCATGCAGATGAACTGTCGACCCCATTAAGAGTACGCGACACCAGGCATAAAGCCATCACGCAATCAGAGCCTGAAAACATAAGGCATTGCCTTGTTTTTCACAGGCTGATCACCTCCTACTTACGCTATCGACCGTCCCCATTGAAACCTGAGGCGACTTGCCCCATCTAAGCATCATGTTCAATTTCGCAGGTGCCCTATGAGTGACCAGCAGAAAGACTCGCAAGATTTGCCTGATGACGCCGCCGAACACACGATCCACCTGAATTCCGACAACACGTCCCTTGCTCTTCCCGGCCAGAATCTTCCGGACAAGGTCTACATCATCCCGATCCACAATCGCCCTTTCTTTCCCGCGCAGGTCCTGCCTGTGATCGTCAATGAAGAGCCCTGGGCCGAAACCCTCGAACTGGTCAGCAAATCCGAGCATCACTCGCTTGCACTGTTTTTCATGGACACCCCTCAGGAAGATCCTCGCCACTTCAATACCAAGGCACTTCCCGAGTATGGCACTTTGGTCAAGGTTCACCATGCCAGCCGCGAAAATGGTCGATTGCAGTTCGTAGCGCAGGGTTTGAGCCGCGTACGTATCCGCACCTGGCTCAAGCACCACCGTCCGCCTTATCTGGTGGAAGTCGAATACCCGCAGCAACCCAATGAGCCGACCGACGAGGTCAAGGCCTACGGCATGGCCCTGATCAACGCGATCAAGGAACTGCTGCCGCTCAACCCGCTTTACAGCGAAGAGCTGAAGAACTACCTCAACCGCTTCAGCCCTAACGATCCCTCGCCCCTGACCGACTTTGCCGCTGCGCTGACCTCCGCCACCGGCGTCGAACTCCAGCAAGTGCTCGATTGCGTCCCCATGCTCAAGCGCATGGAAAAGGTCCTGCCGATGCTGCGCAAGGAAGTCGAAGTCGCGCGCCTGCAGAAAGAGATCTCCGCCGAGGTCAATCGCAAGATCGGCGAACATCAGCGCCAGTTCTTCCTCAAGGAACAGCTCAAGGTCATCCAGCAGGAACTGGGCTTGAGCAAGGACGACCGCAGCGCCGATATCGAACAGTTCGAGCAACGCCTGGAAGGCAAGACCCTGCCCGCCCAAGCCCGCAAGAAAATCGACGAAGAGATCGGCAAGCTCAAGGTCCTGGAAACCGGCTCGCCCGAATACGCAGTGACCCGCAACTATCTGGACTGGGCAAGCTCTCTGCCCTGGGGTGTCTATGGCGAAGACAAGCTGGACCTCAAGCACGCGCGCAAGGTGCTCGATCAGCACCATGCAGGGCTGGACGATATCAAGGCCCGTATTCTCGAATTCCTCGCCGTGGGAGCCTACAAAGGTGAGATCAGTGGCTCGATTGTCTTGCTGGTCGGCCCGCCCGGCGTGGGCAAGACCAGCGTCGGTCGTTCGATTGCCGAATCCCTCGGGCGCCCTTTCTATCGCCTGAGCGTGGGCGGCATGCGCGACGAAGCGGAAATCAAGGGCCACCGTCGAACCTACATCGGCGCCCAACCGGGCAAACTGGTGCAGGCGCTCAAGGATGTGGAGGTGATGAACCCGGTCATCATGCTCGATGAAATCGACAAGATGGGCCAGAGCTATCAGGGTGACCCGGCATCTGCCCTTCTGGAAACCCTGGACCCGGAACAGAACGTCGAATTCCTCGACCACTATCTGGACCTGCGTCTGGACCTGTCCAAGGTGCTGTTCGTCTGCACCGCCAACACACTGGATTCGATTCCCGGTCCACTGCTGGACCGGATGGAAGTGATACGCCTGTCCGGCTATATCACCGAAGAAAAGCTCGCCATCGCCAAGCGTCACCTGTGGCCCAAGCAACTGGACAAGGCCGGTGTCGCCAAGACAAAACTGTCGATCAGCGACAGCGCACTGCGCGCCGTGATCGAGGGCTATGCACGCGAAGCTGGCGTACGACAGCTGGAAAAACAGTTGGGCAAGCTGGTGCGCAAGGCGGTGGTCAAACTGCTGGATAAGCCTGACTCGGTGATCAAGATCGGCAACAAGGATCTGGAGGCTTCTCTGGGCATGCCAGTGTTCCGCAGCGAACAGGTCCTGTCCGGCACCGGTGTCATCACGGGCCTTGCCTGGACCAGCATGGGCGGCGCCACCCTGCCGATCGAGGCGACACGCATCCACACCCTGAACCGGGGTTTCAAACTGACCGGGCAACTGGGTGACGTGATGAAAGAGTCCGCCGAAATAGCCTACAGCTACGTCAGCTCCAACCTGAAAAGCTTCGGTGGCGATACAACGTTCTTCGACGAAGCCTTCGTGCATCTGCACGTCCCGGAAGGCGCAACGCCCAAGGACGGCCCGAGTGCCGGCGTGACCATGGCCAGTGCCTTGCTGTCTCTGGCACGCAACCAGCCGCCGAAAAAAGGCGTGGCCATGACCGGCGAACTGACCTTGACCGGACATGTTCTGCCAATTGGCGGGGTGCGTGAAAAGGTCATTGCGGCACGGCGACAGAAGATAAACGAACTGATTCTTCCGGAACCCAATCGCGGAAACTTCGAGGAGCTTCCCGATTACTTGAAGGAGGGACTGACCGTACACTTCGCCAAACGCTTTGCGGATGTGGCAAAAGTACTGTTCTGATACTTTCGCGAATGGGCGGCGTTCCGCCCATTCGCGAAGTTCCACAAGCGCTACTGGTTAGCGCGTTGTTCCAGGTGCATCCAGTCGACAATTTCACCTTCAGGCATATAACCGACGACCAGCTCACTCAGCATTTGCCGGACACGTGGGTAGTCATCTGTGGAAATAGCCTCCAGCAGCGACACCAGTTTGTCTTTGAGGATGTCCCACGGCAGGAAATCTTCCTGGGCACTCATGATCATCGGGTGACGGGTAGGAACCACGTTATCGCCGATCAGAAGCTCCTCATAAAGCTTCTCCCCGGGACGCAAGCCGGTGAACTCAATGGCGATATCGCCATGGGGATTTCGCTCGGAGCGCATGCTCAACCCTGACAGATTGATCATGCGTTCGGCCAGCTCGACGATCTTGACCGGTGCGCCCATATCAAGCACGAAGACGTCACCACCCTGCCCCATGGAGCCCGCCTGAATCACCAGTTGAGCTGCTTCGGGGATGGTCATGAAGTAGCGGGTGATATTGGGATGAGTCACCGTCAATGGCCCGCCGCTCTTGATCTGCTTGTGAAAAAGCGGGATCACGGAGCCCGAAGAGCCCAGCACATTACCGAAGCGCACCATCGTGAATCGGGTCTTGTTGACGTGGGAAACATTATTGCTGCCGCTGAACAATACCGGCGCAACTTCACGACTCAGCGCCTGGAGGATCATTTCGGCAAGGCGCTTGGTACTGCCCATGACATTCGTGGGCCGAACCGCCTTGTCAGTGGAGATCAGCACGAAATTGGCAACGCCAACCTGCAAGGCAGCCTGTGCCGTGTGCAAGGTCCCCATCACATTGTTCAAGACACCTTCGGCGCTGTTGTGCTCGACGATCGGCACATGCTTATAGGCTGCGGCGTGATAAACCGTGTCGACGTTCCAGGTCCCCATCACATCGACCATCTTGTCGAAGTGGCGGACCGAGCCCAGAATCGGCAGCAACTCAACATCCAGCGAACCCTGCTGAACCTGCTTCTCCAGTTCACCGAAGATGCTGTAGAGGTTGAACTCGCTGTGCTCGAACAGCAGCAGCCGGGAA
The DNA here is from genome assembly GCF_030580745.1 of Pseudomonas serbiensis. Lineage (NCBI taxonomy): Bacteria > Pseudomonadati > Pseudomonadota > Gammaproteobacteria > Pseudomonadales > Pseudomonadaceae > Pseudomonas > Pseudomonas serbiensis. Next base: position 110,050 of record NZ_JAUQOO010000008.1, on the reverse strand, counting down.
GGTTTCAGAAACAGGATCTGACGACATAGCTCAGATCCTATCGAGCCGCCTGCTCCAGTGACCATTACCACCTTGCCGGTAATGCAGCGCTCCAGCAGATCATCCTGTGCAGACACCGAATCGCGACCGAGCAAGTCAGCAATGCCGACTTCCTGGATGTCATCGACCTTGACCCTGCCGCTGGCCAGATCCATGAAACCCGGGACGCTGCGTACATGGATCGGATAGCCTTCCAGGTACTCGAGGATCTCGCGACGACGGGCACGGGTCGCTGACGGGATCGCCAAAAGAATCTCTTCTGCTCCCGTGGCATCGATCATTTGCTGGATATGCCTGGGCTTGTAGACAACCAGCCCGGCGATGGTGCGCTTGGTCACGCTGCTATCGTCGTCGATGAATGCCACCGGGCGCATCATGCGGCCCAGGCGCAAGGCCGCGACCAGTTGATTACCCGCAGCACCAGCGCCATAGATTGCGACCTTGGGCAATCCATTGTCGCGTGACGTAAAGGGCACATGCTGGGATGCCATGAACCAGTCACCCAGAAAGTACTGGCGCATGATCAGACGCAAGCCACCGATCATGACCAGACTCAGCCACCAGTAGTTGAAAACCACTGAGCGAGGAACAACTACTTCATGGTCGCCATACCAATACACCACCACCGACACCAATAAAGCAGAAAGGCTGACTGCCTTGCCTATGGCAATCAGCGCATCGTTGCCGAAAAAGCGCATGACGGCACGGTACATGCCAAAGCGGATAAAGATGGGGATCGTCAGTACAGGTGCGGCCGAGAACAGCCATAAGTGCTCGAAGATGGATACGGAAGCTGCATCGAACCCCAGTCGCACGACGAACGCGAGCAACAAAGCGACCCAGATCAGCACAATATCGGCACCAACCTGCACTATTCGCTTGTTCTTGCGCGAAAGACCCAGCATTCGCGAGCGTAATTTCATCATCATCCTTCTACCTCCACCTCACTCCATGTCGCTTCGTACCGACTTCACGTCGCATGGCGTCGTTGAAAACCATTTATATCGCAATCAGCCTGCAAGGCGCTTCGCGCCCTGAACTTGAATGCCACTACCCGTTGAAAGAACCACCCTTGCGTTATTTGCCCGGGTTTTCCTGATAGTGGCGCGCGACCATCGACAAGGCCTTATCCACGCTAACCGGAGGAGTCCAGTCCAATAGCGAGCGTGTTTTCTGGATATCGACCTGCAAGGACCCGCAAAGACGCTGTGACAGCGAACGCTTGCCCAGAAGCCTCGCAGCCAGCACGAGCAAGGCAGACGGTATCGGCAACAGGCGCGCCGACTTGCCAAGCCCACTCGCCATACGTTTGAGCAACAGGGTAGTCGACAGATCTTCGCCATCGCTGACCAGAAACGTCTGGTTGGCAGCGGCTGGATGCGTCATGCAGGTCACGATCAGATCGACCAGATTATCCAGAGCAACCAGACTGCGCCGATTGTCGATTGCCCCGAAAGGCAGTGGAACGCCTTTGTCCAGCCAGCGCATCATCGACAGGAAGTTGGCTTTCACTCCCGGCCCATAGACCAGAACCGGCCGGATAATCACCACCTCCAGCCCCGTCTCCTCGGCCAAGGCACGCAGACCTTGCTCGGCTTCCATCTTGGAGATCCCGTAAGGGTCAATCGGAGCCGCAATATCGTCAGCACGGTAAGGCTGGCCGGGCAAGGTGCCTTCGCCGTTGACCTTGATGGAACTGATGAAGATAAAACGTCGCACTCCCGCCGCTGCCGCCTGACGGGCCAGATTCAATGTGCCTTCGACGTTGACCTTGCGAAACGCAGCCAGCGGGTCGGCCTCAGTGTCGGTCATGACATGCACGCGGGCCGCCGCATGAATCACCACTTGCACATCCTGGAGACTATCCTGCCACTGCGTCTGTCCATCCAGGCCGGCAATCTGAGCAAGCGTGACAGAGGGATCGATTTGCGCCGAGGAACCGCGCACAGCGGCAGTCACTTTATCGCCCCGCTTGAGCAGACTGGCGAGCAGCGCTTTACCGACAAAACCGGTTGCACCTGTCAGTAAAACAGAAGAGGGGTTCATGGCTGGCTCACTTTGCGAAGGGTAGCTTGACGAAAGAGGGTTTCCAGACGCATCAGAAGATTGCCCTTGGCGTAGTGCTGCTCGTAATAGTTGCGCCCGGCACGGCCCATACTGTCGCGCTGGGCAGGGGCAGTATTGGCAAGTGAACGGGTAATGGCTGCCAGACCCTGAGCGTCACCAGAGTCACAGGCAAAACCGGCACCGGACTCACTGATCACACGCGCCGCCTCACCATTGATCATCCCCAATACAGGCCTCCCGGAAGCAAGATATGCCTGAACCTTACCCGGAATGGTCTTTTCAAATACGTCATTGGTTTTCAGCGATACCAGCAAGGCATCGGCCTGGGCAAACAGCCCCGGCATCGCCTCCAATGGATGACGACCGAGAAGATGCACGTTATCCAGTTGCCTGGCAGCGATCTGTTCGGCAATCCATTCACTCATGCGGCCATCGCCGACAATAACCCAGCGTACGGCATGGCTGACGCGCAACGACTCGGCAGCATCCAGTACAGCCGGGAAATCCTGAGCCTCGCCCAGATTGCCAGCAAACACGACCGTAAATACATTCGGGTCCTGCGGGATCAAATCACATAATGGCGGTGCCGAAGATGAAAAATCGTCCTCAGCCCAGCTCGGGAAGTAAACCAGACGCTCATCGGTAATCGGTCGGGTGCAATAACGCCGAACGTTGTCAATGAACCCGTGGGATTGCAGCAGCAGATAGTCTGTACGGTTATAAATCCACGAAACGACCTTGCCTACCAGCCCCAGCAGTAAAGGCTGCTTCACCACACCGACGGCACGCAAGGTTTCAGGCCATAGATCCAGCACCCATACAAACACTGGAGCACGCTTCAGGCGCCCGATCACCAGTGCCGGAATGGCAGCCATGATTGGCGAAACGGCATACACGAAGATCGTATCGAACTTGTGTTTGCGCAACTTGAAAGCCCCCAGGATCGAGGCGCTGATAAAGAACGACAGGTAGTTCAGCGCAAGACTGAGGCTGCGCTTGCCCCTGGGGACAAGCGGAACCCTTACCACCTCGGCACCGCAGTAGGGACTAAACTCTTCAGGCTTCTCGCGGTAACTTTCAAATACTTTCCCTTCAGGATAGTTAGGCAACCCCGTCAAGACGGTTACCTCATGCCCCTTCGCCGAAAGATCGCGGACCAGATCATTGATCCGCATGTTCTCAGGCCAGAAATACTGAGTCACTACGAGAACTTTTAACGCTTTTTCAGCCATTTCCACTACTCGGATCAGTACCGCTTCCAGACCACTCGATTCACATAGTCGGTATAGCTATGCAGGATACGTACGACCTTGTCCGAAACGTTGGGCATGCTGTAGTCGCTCACCAGACGCAAGCTGCGCACATCACCACGAGACTGGCTGTCCAGGATGCTCAAGCCTTGCAGCACACGCTCGGTTTCCAGACCGACCATCATGGCTGCGGCCTCTTCCATGCCCTCAGGACGCTCATGAGCTTCGCGCAGGTTCAATGCCGGGAAGTTCAGGATGGAAGCTTCCTCGTTGATCGTTCCGCTGTCGGACAGTACGGCCCTGGATTCAACTTGAAGCTTGTTGTAATCCTTGAAGCCCAAAGGCTTGAGCAACCGAACGTTGGCATGGAAGGTCACCCCCATCGCATCGACACGCTTCTGGGTACGAGGGTGGGTGGAGACGATCACTGGCAGGCCGAACTGCTCGGCCACGGTATTGAGCACATCCACCAGCTTGAGGAAGTTCTTGTCCGAGTCGACGTTCTCTTCGCGGTGCGCACTGACCACAAAGAATTTGCCAGGCTCAAGCCCCAGACGGGTAAGAACGTCCGAGTTGTCGATGCCTTCGCGGTAGTGCCCCAGCACCTCGAACATCGGGCTGCCGGTCTTGATAACGCGGTCTGCCGGCAGACCTTCGCGCAACAGGTAATCGCGGGCGATGGTGCTGTAGGTCAGATTGATGTCGGCCGTATGGTCGACGATGCGCCGGTTGATCTCTTCCGGCACGCGCATGTCGAAGCAACGGTTGCCCGCTTCCATATGGAAAGTCGGGATCTTGCGGCGCTTGGCTGGCAATACAGCCATGCAGCTATTGGTATCGCCCAGCACCAGCAGAGCCTCTGGCTCGATTTCAGCCAGCACGCGGTCGACAGCGATGATCACGTTACCGATGGTTTCTGCACCACTGGCACCGGCAGCATTCAGGAAGTGGTCTGGCTTGCGAATGCCCAGGTCCTGAAAGAAGATCTCGTTCAGCTCGTAATCGTAGTTCTGGCCAGTGTGGACCAGGATGTGATCGCAATGCTCATCCAGCGCAGCCATGACCCGCGACAGACGAATGATCTCTGGCCGTGTGCCTACGACAGTTACAATTTTCAGCTTTTTCATTTCAATATCCTGTCAACAGCGGCTCAGGCTTCGGTACCGACGGGGCGCGCATAAGTGTCTGGGTGTTCACGGTCGAATATTTCATTGGCCCAGAGCATGACGATCATCTCGTCCTCACCCACGTTGGTGATGTCATGGGTCCAGCCGGGTACGGTTTCAACGATCTGCGGTTGTTCACCCGTGGTGAACAGCTCGTAGAACTCGCCGGAAACGATATGGCGGAAGCGGAAACAGGCATTGCCCTTGATGACCAGAAATTTTTCGGTCTTGGAGTGGTGGTAATGCCCCCCACGGGTAATGCCCGGATGCGCCGTAAAGTAGGAAAACTGCCCGGAGTCCCGCGTCTTGAGCATCTCCACGAACACACCACGCGGATCACCGTGTCTGGGCACTTCATAGGTGAAGCGCTCAGGGGGCAGGTAGCTCAGGTAAGTCGAGTACAAGGCCCGGACCAGACCTGTGCCGACCGGCTCGGTGATCATTGACTGGCGGCTGTCGCGAAATACATACAGCTGTTCGGCCAGATCACCCACGGTAATCGAATACTGTGGCTCGACACTGACGAAAGGCGTACCCGCCAGCTTACCGTCCATGACGGCCAGGAAATGCCTGATCACATCATCGATGTAGACCAGGTTGATACGGGCCTGCGGATCGTTGATGCTGATCGGCAAGCCTCGGGAAACGTTGTGGCAGAACGTTGCAACGGCCGAGTTGTAGTTCGCACGCGCCCATTTGCCGAAAACGTTCGGAAGGCGAAACAGGTGAACCGGCACACCATGGCTGGCATTCAGTGCCACGAGCGCGTCTTCGGCACCCCGCTTGCTGCTGCCATAAGCATTGTCCAGTTCGGCCTGACTGGACGAGGTGTACAGAATCGGCACCTGACGGCCACTGCTCACAATGGCCTCACACAAGGCGCGAGTCAGATCGGTATTGCCCGTCTGGAACTCTTGCGGGTCTTGTGGACGGTTGACGCCCGCCAGGTGAAAAATGAAGTCTGCCTCGGCAACCAGCCCCGCAAGACTGTCCAGGGACTCGTCACGGGTAAAACGCAGTACCTGCACATCGGCCCGTTCCCCAAGGTGGGAAACAAGATTCTGGCCAACGAAACCGTTGGCACCCGTAATCAGAACCTTCATGTTCATTCCTCCGGCGTAGCGTGCTCGCCACGCTGGATTGCGCGCATGAAGTCCAGTTTGAGCAACAGGCGTTGCATGCCTTCGATATCCAGGCGCTCGGTGTTGTGCGAGTTATAGTCTTCGGTGCGCGAGATCTTGGTTTCACCCTGCTCCACGAACTTCGCGTAGTTCAGGTCGCGCAGGTCCGGCGGAATGCGGAAGTATTCGCCCTTGTCTTCGGCGCAGGCCATTTCTTCACGGCTCAACAGCGCTTCATACAACTTCTCGCCATGGCGCGTGCCAATCACCTGAATCGGATGATCAGGCTTGCCCACCAGCGCAGTCAGAGCCTTGGCCAGCACTTCGACAGTCGCGGCCGGGGCCTTCTGAACGAACAGATCGCCGTTGTTACCATGCTCGAACGCATAAAGAACCAGGTCGACGGCATCGCCCAGAGTCATCATGAAGCGCGTCATGTTGGGATCAGTAAGCGTCAGTTCTTTACCAGCACGAATCTGCTCGATAAAGAGTGGAATCACGGACCCGCGCGATGCCATCACGTTGCCGTAGCGAGTGCCGCAGATGACGGTCTTGCTATCGTCGACATTACGCGACTTGGCGACCATGACCTTTTCCATCATCGCCTTGGAAATGCCCATGGCGTTGATTGGATAGACGGCCTTGTCAGTGCTGAGGCAGACAACGCGACGAACTTCGTTCTGGATTGCGGCTTCCAGCAGGTTCTCGGTACCGATGACATTCGTCTTGACCGCTTCCATCGGGTGGAACTCGCAGGACGGAACCTGTTTCAGGGCAGCAGCATGAAAAATGTAATCGACGCCACGAGTGGCATTGAGCACGCTCTGGTAGTCACGCACATCACCGATGTAAAACTTCAGCTTGCTATTGGCATAGCGCTTGCGCATGTCATCCTGTTTCTTCTCGTCCCGGCTGAAAATACGGATTTCCGCAATATCACTGTCGAGAAAACGCTTGAGCACAGCGTTGCCAAAAGAACCTGTACCGCCAGAGATGAGAAGTTTTTTTCCGCTAAACATAATAATTCCTGAAAATGAGGCAGGCAGTCCTGGGATTAACGAGACCTCAAGGCCGAAAAACCAATTTGTCTTACTGCTGAGCGTTGCGATAACTGATCGATACAGCTCGATCAACGCCCTTGAAAACAAAAAAGCTGCCCGCAGCAACGCCTGCTACGTCCACGCTGCGACCATCCTGTGCATATTGTCCAACGAACCGTCGCCGAGTGTCGTGAGCAAAATCCAATGCTCACCACCGCTCGCAACTGACTGGCTGCTGCTTGCCGGGCAGTCGCTGTTTGTGGTCGATTAAACCGCAAATAGCCTGCCATACAAAAAACCTTGGCGATTGTGCCACTTCCCTATCGAAATGCCACCTCATTCTAGGCCCTGCGCTGCACACAAGACCTTTCTTTTGCCAAACGAACATTCAAGGCATACCGCCATCATCCTGTATCGACTGAAAAAGAGGAGCCAGTGACATCAAGATCCTCGACCAGCAACAATGGAAGAGCGCGAAACAATTTACGTTCTCGCCTGCGCGCAATCCATTCATAACTCCATGAGTTTATCGGGAGCTTAAATACTTCATGAAGATCAGACACAAAACCCATAATACGCCACTAATGCTGTATGACTTTTCTGAAATTCACAAAACTCCCCTACCTTGTCGGGTGTAACGTCAGTCAGCAGGGCTGCACAGTTCTTCATCGTGCTCGCGCATCAATGCGTTATGCTCCAGCATCGTCACGCAAAACCGGACCTTGCCATGACCCATGCCCGCCTTCTCGCGCCCTTGAGCCTTGCCCTGCTGACCGCCTGCGCACAAACACCGAAAAACATCGTTTCAGTGGAGGCCCAGAGCGACTGCCCGCTGACACTCAAAAGCGGACAAACCCTGATCCTCACCTTGCCCAGCAACCCCACCACCGGCTTTCGCTGGCAGATCCAGAACCCGGCACAGAACGTCCTGCGAAGCCTGGGGCCTGAGGTCTATAAAAACGCGCAAAGCACGGAAATGGTTGGCAGTGGCGGACAATCGGTATGGCGCTACAAGGCGGCCGATGCAGGCAGCGGACAACTGCTGATGATCTACCAGCAACCCTGGACACCTGAAGCGCCTCCCGAGCAGACCTTCGAGTGTGCGATCACGGTGAATTGAAGCGTTTTACACGCTCTGTCAGAGAACACGCTCTGACTGATGCATCCCGGCGACAACTTGCCTAGAATGCCCGCCTTTCAAAGCCTTCGCCGGAACAGCCGTGAGCAAAGAACCCGACCGCATTTTCGCCCAGCCTTTGGCTCAGGTGCCTGACTTCGCCTTCAACGAGGATGTCGTTCGGGTCTTTCCTGACATGATCAAGCGCTCGGTGCCCGGCTACCCGACGATTGTCGAGAATCTCGGCGTGCTCGCGGCACAATTCGCCAGACCCGATACGGTTCTGTATGACCTGGGCAGTTCGCTGGGGGCCGTGACTCAAGCCCTGCGCCGCCATGTGCGCAGCGAGGGTTGCAAGGTCATCGCGGTGGATAACTCGGCAGCAATGGTCGAGCGCTGCCGTGAATACCTCAATGCACAGAACTCGATGTTTCAGGAGTTGCTGCCGGTCGAGGTCATAGAAGGCGATATTCTGGGATTGCAGTTCCAGCCTGCCTCGGTGGTGGCTTTGAACTTCACCCTGCAATTCATCGCTCCCGAACAGCGGCTGACGCTGCTGACCAGCATTCGTCAGGCGCTGGTGCCTGGCGGTGCCTTGATCCTCTCGGAAAAGCTGCGCTTCAACGATGAGCAGGAGCATGCACTGCTGACCGACCTGCATATCGCCTTCAAACGCGCCAACGGCTACAGCGATCTGGAAATAGCCCAGAAGCGCAGCGCCATCGAAAACGTCATGAAACCCGACAGCCTGGAAGAACACCGCCAACGCCTGCTGGCCGCCGGCTTTTCCAAGGTCGTCCCCTGGTTCCAATGCCTTAACTTTGCCTCGTTGATTGCCCTGCCATGATTGATCTCGCTCCACTCGTTCGCCGCCTGACAGGCACACCTCTGGCTGAATGGGCCAACGGCCTGCAAGCACAACTCGACGCCAAGATGGCCAAGGGGCACGGCGACCTGCAACGCTGGCAAAGCGCACTGGATGCCCTGCCCAGACTCACGCCGGAGCGCGTTGAGCTGGCCGACAGCTTTACTCTGGAGGTCGAGTGCGACGACGAGACCCGCACTCAAGTGCGCAAGGCCTTGATGGGGCTTTCACCCTGGCGAAAGGGTCCGTTCGATGTGTTCGGGGTGCATGTCGATACCGAATGGCGCTCGGACTGGAAGTGGTCACGAGTCTCGCCACATCTGGATCTCAAGGGTAAACGCATACTGGATGTAGGCTGCGGCAACGGCTATTACCAGTGGCGCATGCTCGGTGCTGGAGCCGAGAGCGTGATTGGTGTCGACCCCAACTGGCTGTTCTTCTGTCAGTTCCAGGCGATGCAGCGCTATCTGCCGGACCTGCCGGCCTGGCATTTGCCCTTTGCTCTGGAAGACTTGCCGGCCAACCTCGAAGGCTTCGATACCGTGTTCTCAATGGGCGTGCTGTATCACCGCAAATCGCCTGTCGACCACTTGCTGGCCTTGAAGGACTGCCTGGTCAAAGGCGGCGAGCTGGTCATGGAAACACTGGTGGTGCCGGGTGATGCACAACAAGTGCTGGTCCCGGAAGATCGCTACGCTCAAATGCGCAACGTATGGTTCCTGCCATCGGTCCCGGCGCTGGAGTTATGGCTGCGTCGCGCCGGATTCACCGATGTGCGCTGCGTCGATGTCAGCACCACGACCGTTCAGGAACAACGCAGCACCGAATGGATGCGCTACCAGTCGCTGGGCGATTTCCTTGATCCGCAAGATCACAGCCGCACCGTTGAAGGCCTGCCCGCACCGATGCGTGCTGTGATTGTCGGGCGCAAGCCCTGAGGCTGATTACCTGGCTGCCGCCACAATCAATGCCTTCATTTCGGCCACAGCAGCCTTGAAGCCCACGAACAAGGCATGTGCAACCAGCGCATGCCCGATGTTCAGCTCATTGATCCCTTTGATCGCCGCCACCGCTTCGACGTTGTGATAATGCAGGCCATGGCCGGCATTGACGATCAGGCCCTGAGCCACACCGAAAGCCACGCCATCGGCAATACGCTTGAGTTCTTCTGCGACTTCATCCGGCGTCTGTGCATCGGCATAACGGCCGGTATGCAGTTCGATGGCAGGAGCGCCGACACGCCTGGAAGCAGCGATCTGTTGCTCGTCAGCATCGATGAACAGCGAAACTTCGCAACCGATCTTCGCCAGTCGCTCGACCGCAGCCTTGATCCGGGCCTCCTGCCCGGCGACATCCAGGCCGCCTTCGGTGGTCAGTTCCTGGCGGGTTTCCGGCACCAGACATACGTGAGCTGGACGAATGCGCTCGGCGAAGGCGAGCATTTCTTCGGTTACGCCCATCTCGAAATTCATGCGTGTCTGCAGAACATCCTTGAGCAGCAACACATCGCGCTCCTGAATATGCCGACGATCTTCACGCAAATGCACAGTGATGCCATCGGCGCCCGCCTCTTCGGCATCCAGCGCGGCTTTCACCGGGTCCGGGTAACGTGTACCGCGAGCCTGACGCAAGGTGGCAACGTGGTCGATATTCACGCCAAGAAGGATGCGAGTGCTTTGGGTCACGGGTGTCTCCTGAAATTTGATCGAAGCAGGCCGCAGAGCATAAAGCCTGCTCACGGCTTGCGAAACAGTTCACGGCTCACTAATGGACGACCGCCCAGATGCACAGCCAATGCCTGACGCATCAAGCGCTTGGCTGCGGACAACGCTCCCGGAGCGCTCCAGTCAGCTTCGGCCATGGCCAGTAGTTCAACACCCTGAAACAGTCCGGGCTGCAACAGATAAACCCGCTCAAGCCCGGCATCCACTTGCAGGCGATACAAACCGTCAGCAGCAAGGGGGTCGCCATTGATATCCATGTCCAGCGCAAAGCCATAGCCCAGATCGTCCAGCAGTCGCCACTCGAATGATCGCAGCAGCGGCTCCAGGGGACGGCCTTGCGCCAATGCCGTCAGGGTCGCGGCATAGTGATCGAAAACGGCGGGGTGAGGATCTTCGGAAGGCAGCAGGCGAATCAGCAGTTCGTTGAGGTACATGCCGCTGAACAAGGCTTCACCGGACAACCAGATGGCAACACCGGCACCTTCCATGCGCCCGACATTCTTGAGTTCACCACGCCCGCGAAACTCTGCTTCCAGAGGAACAAAGGGCCGCGCCAGAGTGCCTGCCTTGCCACGCGCATTACGCAACACGGCGCGCAAGCGGCCTTGCGGTGTGAGGAAGTCGACCAGGGCGCTGTTTTCGCGATATGCCCGGCTGTGGAGCACATAAGCAGGTTGGCCGGTTGGCGTGCTCATCGGGCTGGCTCGAAAGAAAGGGGATTCACCCGATCATGAAGAAATCATGATCGGGTGACAGAACACTTACAGGTCGCCGTAACCCAACGAACGCAAGGCGCGCTCATCATCGGACCAGCCACCCTTGACCTTGACCCACAGGTTGAGCATGACCTTGGAGTCGAACAGCAACTCCATGTCGCGACGTGCATCGCTGCCAATACGCTTGATCCGCTCACCCTTGTCGCCAATGATGATTTTCTTCTGGCCGTCACGTTCGACAAGAATCAGGGCATGGATATGCAGAGTGCGGCCCTGCTGCTTGAACTCTTCGATTTCGACGGTGATCTGGTACGGAAGCTCGGCACCCAGCTGGCGCATGATTTTCTCGCGAACCAGTTCGGCAGCCAGGAAACGACTGCTGCGGTCGGTAATCTGGTCTTCCGGGAAGAAATGATCGTTTTCCGGCAGATGGGAAGCGATCAGGCCCTCCAGCGCATCGAGGTTATGCCCGTGCTGCGCGGAAATCGGCACGATGGACGCATTGGGCAACTGGCCTTGCAGCCATTCCAGATGCGGCATCAGATCGCTCTTGTCTTCGATGCGATCGGTCTTGTTGATCGCCAGGATGACAGGACCTTGTACGTACTGGACACGCTCGAGCACCATCTGATCTTCTTCAGTCCAGCGGGTGCGGTCAACCACGAAGATCACGACATCGACGTCTTTCAACGCAGCCGAAGCGGTCTTGTTCATGTATCGGTTGAGCGCTTTCTCGCCGTTCTTGTGCATGCCGGGGGTATCGACATAGATCGCCTGCACGGCGCCCTCGGTCTTGATACCCAGCATGTTGTGACGAGTGGTCTGCGGCTTGCGCGAGGTGATTGCCAGTTTCTGGCCCAGAATGTGGTTGAGCAGCGTTGACTTGCCTACGTTGGGGCGGCCGACGATGGCAACATAGCCACAGCGAGTTGCAGTTGTATCAGTCATGACCGTTCTCCACGCCCAGGGCAATGAGTGCTGCGGCCGCGGCTACCTGTTCGGCAATGCGACGGCTGACACCCTGGCCTCGACTCTTTTCATTCAATAAGGTGATCTCGCATTCGACGAAAAACGTCCGGCAATGCGGTTCGCCCTGGATATCCACCACTTCGTAACGCGGCAATTCACAGGCACGGGACTGGAGGAATTCCTGCAGTCGGGTTTTAGGGTCTTTATTGGTGTCGACCAGGGTCAGGCTGTCGAACTCGTTGGTCAGCCATGCCAGGACACGCTCACGCGCAACCTCCATGCCCGAATCGAGATAGATCGCACCGATCAAGGCTTCAAGGGCATCGGCAAGAATCGACTCGCGACGGAAGCCGCCACTCTTCAACTCACCGGACCCCAGGCGCAGGTACTCGCCCAGATCGAAACCACGGGCCAGCAGTGCGAGGGTTTCCCCTTTCACCAGACGTGCGCGCAAACGCGACAACTGGCCTTCGCGTGCCTGAGGGAAGCGCTCGAACAAGGCTTCACCGGCCACGAAGTTGAGGATCGCATCACCGAGAAACTCCAGACGCTCATTGTTGCGGCCAGCAAAGCTGCGGTGAGTCAGGGCCAGGATCATCAGTTCCTGATCCTTGAAGGTATAGCCGAGCTGACGCTCCAGGCGGCTCAAGGATACGCTCACAGTTTACCCACGCTGAATTGCTGGTCGAACTTCATCACCAGATCGATATTCTGGATCAACGGCTCACGCTGTTCATATTTCAAATGGGCACTGAACTTGTTGTTCTGCACCGTCACCTTTAAAGCCTTGTTCAAATCCACATCCCGAATATTGTTGACCTGCATGTTTTTACCGACATAACTGTAAAAATCGTCGACCGTGGTGATATCCAGGGCCTGATTGCTCTCGACCGTCTCGATGATTTTCTTCATCGACATGTAGTCAAGGTAGTGCGGGATCAGCTTGAAAGCCGTGCTCGTCACAAATGCGACAAACGCCAGCGCAACCAGCCATCCCACGAACGACAAACCTTTCTGAGAAGCGGAGAACGTCATGCTTCGACCTCGACCTCAAGAATAGCCCGCTCACGCAACCGACATGATTTATCGGTCAGAAACGTTTCGGGCCAGCCCAAATGAGATACGGCGCTGTTCTAGCAGCGCCGCATTGATTACTTGATCAACCCTACACGTGAAAAGTTAGGGAAATGACTGAGTTTGGGCTCCGGCCAGCTCATCCAGACAGCAAAGGCCTTGCCGACGATGTTCTTGTCCGGGACCATGCCCAGTTCATTCTTGGGAATATTCGGATCGTCCCAGTAACGGCTGTCATTGGAGTTGTCGCGGTTGTCACCCATCATGAAGTAATGCTCGGCCGGCACGGTCCACTCGCTGTCAGGCGGTGCGCGATAGCGGCTCATCTCCTGGCGGATCTGGTGCTCGACATCGCCAAGCAGCTCTTCGTACAGCTCAGCGCTGCCCAGAGTACCTGGCTCACTGCCGATCAGCTTCTTGGCAACCAGCTCACCATTGACAAACAGACGCTTGTCACTGGTGTAACGGATGTGGTCGCCCGGCAACCCGACTACACGCTTGATGTAGTTGACACTAGGGTCGCTCGGGTAGCGAAACACCATGACATCGCCACGCTTCGGATCGCCGATCTGGATCACTTTCTGATCCAGCACCGGCAGGCGGATGCCATAGGAGAACTTGTTGACCAGGATGAAATCACCCACCTCCAGTGTCGGTTTCATGGAGCCCGAGGGAATCTGGAAGGGTTCGACCAGAAACGAACGGAGCACCAGCACGATAAACAGCACCGGAAAGAACGATTTGCCGTATTCGACCAGCAAAGGCTCTTTGTTCAATTGCTCAACAACCGCGATGTCCGGCTGACTGACACTGCCCTGGTAGGTCGAAATGGCCGCCCGGCGACGAGGCGCCAGGAAAACCAGATCGATCAGTGCGAGCACGCCACAGACAAAGACTGCGATGACCAACAACAGCGGGAAATTTAGTGACATAGGACCTGACTATTCCAACCTGAGCACTGCAAGGAAAGCTTCCTGTGGAATCTCCACGTTGCCGACCTGCTTCATGCGTTTCTTACCGGCCTTTTGCTTCTCAAGCAGCTTGCGCTTACGGCTTACGTCGCCGCCATAACATTTGGCCAGTACGTTCTTTCTAAGTGCCTTGACGGTTGTACGCGCCACAATCTGCCCGCCAATGGCGGCCTGGATTGCCACATCGAACATCTGCCGCGGAATCAGCTCTTTCATTTTCTCGGTCAACGCACGCCCTTTGTAGTGCGCGTTGTCACGGTGCACGATCAACGCCAGTGCATCGACCTTCTCGCCGTTGATCAACACATCGAGCTTGACCAGATTGGCTGACTGGTAGCGATCGAAATGATAATCCAGCGAAGCATAACCACGGCTGACAGACTTGAGACGATCGAAGAAGTCCAGAACCACTTCGTTCATAGGCAAGTCATAGCTCACCTGAACCTGGGTCCCCAGGAACAACATGTCGTGCTGCACGCCACGCTTCTCGATGCACAGCGTAATGACGTTGCCCAGGTGCTCCTGAGGCACAAGAATATTGGCCCGCACGATTGGCTCGCGCATATCCTCGATAGAGGACAGGTCAGGAAGCTTCGACGGGTTGTCGACGTAAATCGTTTCGCCGCTCTTGAGCAACAGCTCAAAGATTACCGTTGGTGCAGTGGTAATCAGGTCAAGATCGTATTCGCGCTCCAGACGCTCCTGGATGATCTCCATGTGGAGCATGCCCAGGAAGCCGCAACGGAAGCCGAAGCCCAGTGCATCGGAGCTTTCCGGCAGGTACTGCAGCGAAGAGTCGTTGAGCGTCAGCTTTTGCAGCGCTTCACGGAAATCCTCGAAATCGTCCGAGCTGACCGGAAACAGGCCAGCGTAAACCTGCGGCTGGATGCGTTTGAAGCCCGGCAGCACGTCTACATCGGGTGTGGAACTCAGGGTCAGGGTGTCACCGACCGGCGCACCATGAATGTCCTTGATGCCCGCGATGATGAAACCTACTTCACCGGCTTTCAGGTCAACGGTTGCAGTGTGCTTGGGGTTGAACACGCCGACGCTGTCGACCAGATGCACCTTGCCGGTGGACTTGACGAGGATCTTGTCGCCCTTCTTGACGCGGCCATGACGCACGCGCACCAGGGAGACAACGCCCAGATAGTTGTCGAACCAGGAGTCGATGATCAACGCCTGCAGCGGATCTTCGATGTTGCCCTCAGGCGCAGGAATGGTAGCGACAAGACGCTCCAGCACCTCGTCGACACCCATGCCGCTCTTGGCGCTGCATGCCACCGCATCGGTAGCATCGATGCCGATGATCTTCTCGATCTCTTCCTTGACACGGTCTGGATCAGCCTGCGGCAAGTCCATCTTGTTCAGGACCGGCATGACCTCAAGGCCCTGCTCGATAGCGGTGTAGCAGTTGGCAACCGACTGCGCCTCGACACCCTGACCGGCATCGACAACCAGCAACGCGCCTTCACAGGCAGCCAGGGAACGGCTGACTTCATAGGTGAAGTCCACGTGGCCCGGGGTGTCGATGAAGTTCAGCTGGTAGGTCTTACCGTCTTTGGCCTTGTAGTACAGGGTAACGCTGTGGGCCTTGATGGTGATCCCGCGCTCGCGCTCAAGATCCATGGAGTCGAGGACCTGCGCTTCCATTTCGCGCTCGGACAAGCCACCGCACATTTGAATGAAGCGGTCGGCCAGCGTCGACTTGCCATGGTCAATGTGGGCGATGATGGAGAAATTGCGGATATGACTCAAATCACTCACGGATCAACACTCAAAAAGGTTGCAGGCAGATTACCCGCCGAAAAATAGCCGGGAATTGTACCTGAAGGAAGCAAGAGGCGTCACGTCTGGAGGCATACAGATCAATATCCACCCGGCAGGCAACCACAAAAAAGGGCGGTGTCTACCGCCCTTTTTCGTCAAATCTGCCGATTACTCAGCCAATTTGAAGGTAATGAAACTTGCTCGCCCCTGACGCAGAACGCGCATGGAGACGGAACGATCCTTGGGAAGACTCTTGGCGACCTCGGTAAATTGCTTCGCCGAAACGATGGCCTGATTGTTCAGGTGAGTGATCACGTCACCCGCCTGCAGACCGATCAAGGCAGCAGGACCACCCTGAACCTCCTTGATGACCACTCCACCCTTGAGGTCGAAGCTTTTCTTCTGCTCGGCGGTCAGCTCTATCACCGAAACCCCAAGGCGGTTGCTGCTGCGCTCGGCAGCAGAACCCGAAGAGCCCATTTCCTGACCTTCGTCCGGCAGCGCTCCGACGGTGACCGTCAGATTCTGACGTTTGCCGTCACGGATCACTTCAAGCTCGGCCTTGCTGCCGTCCTTGAGATTGCCGATCAGGTGCGGAAGGTCGGCGGACATGACAATCGGCTGGCCGTTGGCACTGAGGATTACATCACCGACCTGCAAGCCACCCTTGGCAGCCGGGCCATCTTCAAGCACCTGAGCAACCAGGGCGCCAGCAGGCTTGTCCAGACCGAAAGACTCGGCCAGGTCCTTGTTGACCTCCTGAATCACAACGCCCAGCCAACCACGGTTGACCTTGCCATTGGTCTTGAGCTGATTGGCGACATCCATGGCCACGTCGATCGGAATCGCGAACGACAGCCCCATGAAACCGCCGGAGCGGGTAAAGATCTGCGAGTTGATACCAACCACTTCACCAGCCATGTTGAACAGCGGACCACCCGAGTTACCCGGGTTGATCGCTACGTCGGTCTGGATGAACGGTACATAAGTATCGTTCGGCAGGCTGCGGCCTTTGGCGCTGACGATGCCCTTGGTAACCGAATGGTCAAAACCGAACGGCGAACCGATAGCCAGTACCCACTCGCCTACTTTCAGCTTGTTGGAATTACCCAGCTTGGCGGTAGGCAGGTTCTTGCCATCGATCTTCAGAACGGCAACGTCGGTACGCGGATCGGTACCGACCAGCTTGGCCTTCAACTCACTGCGATCGGAGAGACGCACGATGATCTCATCGGCACCATCAATCACGTGGTTATTGGTAAGGACGTAGCCGTCACCGGAAATAATGAACCCCGACCCCAGCGACTGCGCTTCGCGCTGACGATCGCCCTTTCCGGGGGCACGAGATCCAGGCGGCATGCTGCGCTCGAGAAACTCGCGAAGCATGGGTGGCAGACCTTCCATATCAGGAACCTGAGCGGCCATTGCACGATCAGGCATTTTCTGGCGGGTACTGATATTCACTACCGCAGGCGAAGCCTGCTCAACCAGCACAGTGAAATCCGGCAAATCCTCGGCCTGAGCCACAGCGACCTGGCCGAGCATCATCATGGCGGCAATCAGTGAAACATAAGATTTCAAGCGTGGTATCGACATACGGCTCCCGTTAACAACGAGCAAAGTTAAGCAGTACAGAGCGACTGACTCAAAGACCCCATGCGCCGCATTCGGATGCGGCGCTATCCTTGGGTCAGCTTTTTGGCCCCACAAACGACAAAGGCCAGAGCTGCAAGGCTGTGACCTATAGAAAAAAACGAGATTTTTTGCAACTTGCAAACCTCACCAAACATTTCAGTATCTCTGCCAAAGGCCAGGTTAACTGCGGTCTGGCGGCTTATCGGGCCCAAGATGAAACCTTTTACACATCCCGGGCACTGACCTCGTTTCCAGAGCTACTTATCCAGAACTACTTGTTGCTGGCCTGCACATCGGCACTGCGCATCGACAAGGCTACATGCTCGGCAGTCCCCATAGGGATCTCGCCAACCACAGTCACCATGACGACGCCCTTGGGCGTGGTAAGCCTGCGGGACACGGCAACGGTAGGCCCCAACTGGGTACGAATATCCGTACTGGTGCCGTCACTCACCGACTCAATGAATACCGAAAAACGTGCAAGACCATCGCCATACATCAGGCTGGTGACCAATGCCTTCGACGCCGGATCCTTGCGCGATGAACTGCTGCTGAGCTCAAAGCCAGGCGGCAGCCACTCGGAACGCCACGCAACAGGCGCGCTCGCAGGTTCGGCCTTGGCCTTGGCGACACTCACCGGCTTGCAGTCGGAACTTGGTTGCAGCGACTCGGCAGAAGGAGCGACGGTATCGAGTTCAGTGAACTGGAAGCGCTCCAGCAACTGACCTTTTTCGCTCAACAGAAGCGATTTCAGAGGCAGACCGGTCTCGTTATCCACATGCAGTTCGATGCCGTATCGGTGCTGATCCTTGGGCGTCATCGCAACAATGGTAGCCGCCCGACCCGCAACCCTGGACTTGCCGACAATGGTCATGTCGTACCAGGCCGAGAGCTTTTTGGTATCGAATACACGTGCTGTCGAATCGGAAGGGTTGGCAACGCCCGACACCAGTGTGCCACTGACACATTGGGTCAAGCCGTCAACGCGAGAGACCTCCTGAGCAGAACCATCAAGCTGGAGCAGCCGCTCGCGAACCTTACCGTCGGCAACGCTGTGCCAGATACGGTGAGTGGAGAAGCTGCCATTACGTTCGTAAACGAAAGTACCTTGATAGCTCTGCTGCTGATTGGCCTGCGCAAGACGCTTGAACATGTCTTGCGCATCATCTGCATGCGCGGGAAGGACAAGCCATCCACCAAGCAAAAGCGGTAATAGAGGGACGGCTCGCATGATCCTCCTTAACGGTTTTCCAGGCTGGCAGCACGTGCGTATGGCAGCGCGCTTTCAGTACCCTTCAACGCTGCTTCCTGAGCGTGTTGACGCAGATAACCTGGCAGACGCTGATCGCCTTCACCGGCTTGCCCCTGCAAGACACCATTGGCCATAGGGCCTGTGGCTTGCTCGGTGCTTTCAGTGTAACCGGCCAGTACTGCCGGGCCTTTTACTTGCGGTACAGACAGATTGGCAGGCTGCTGAACCTGCTGGGCCAACTGGGCACCTGCAATCTCGTCCTGATTGTAGAGACGAACACCAGCCAGAACGGCAACAGTCACCGAAGCGGCAACGGCCAGACGGCCAAGAGTGCGCCACGGACCGCGAGCGGCCTTGAGCGGGCTGACTTCATCGGCGATTGCGGCAGACACAGCAGCCGAAATATCCAGATGAGGCATCAACAACTCTTTATGCATGGCAGCACGTGCAACCTGATAACGCGACCACGTTGCACGTGTCTCGGCGTCGTCAATGGCATTCAGTACCCGACGTAATTCCAATTCATCCGCTTCGTTATCCATCACTGCGGACAGCGATTCCTGCAGGGCTTCACGACTCATGGCGGTTTCCTCTCTTGGCTATCGCCGCTGTCTCAGGATTCCTGCAACAACGGCTGCAGGGCTTTATCGATGGCTTCCCGAGCGCGGAAGATCCGGGAGCGCACGGTACCAACAGGACATTGCATGACGCTCGCAATGTCTTCGTAACTCAGACCATCGAATTCACGCAAAGTTAGTGCAGTGCGCAAATCTTCCGGGAGAAGCTGGATGGTCCGATGGACTGTGCCCTCGATCTCATCCCTCAACAATGCACGTTCCGGCGATTCGATGTCCTTGAGGCCATGATCGCCATCGTAGAACTCCGCATCTTCAGACCTTACATCGCTATCTGGCGGTCGCCGACCGCGCGACACCAAATAGTTTTTCGCCGTGTTGATGGCGATGCGGTACAGCCATGTATAGAAGGCGCTGTCACCGCGAAAGTTTCCAAGCGCACGGTAGGCCTTGATAAAGGCTTCCTGTGCAACATCCTGAGCCTCATGGGTGTCGTGCACGAATCGCACGATCAACCCTAGAATCTTGTGCTGATACTTCAGCACCAACAGATCAAATGCTCGCGTGTCACCGCGCTGAACGCGCTCGACAAGCTGCTGATCCTCTTCCTGGGTTAGCATGAACACTCCTCGTTGAGCCTGGAGGGGTGTTGCATCAGCCATTGTTCAGGCTTGCAAACATAGACTCGGGCTTTTCGCAAAAGTTCTCCCCTTCCAAGCAAGTTTCCTGCGGGTACTCATTTGACCCGCACGAAAAACGCAGCTCGAACAAGTCGGCTGCGTGAATAGTCTTGTCGGCGGCTGCGCTGTCGATGATGGGTCGACCTCGCGCAAGCCGTCGCTGTCCTTTACAGGCAACCCGCTATTGAGCCTGGGCCTCATTAAAAAGTTCCCGAGATCCAAACACAGGTGCAAGACGCATACTGCTACCTTTGCGACCAAACCAATCCGGTGATTGAACACCGGCTAACGGCTCAACGGAAAACGGTATGCATGACGTCAGGGACTGGCGCACAATCCAGCCCCGCACTGGTCTCACAATGCCATGAAAGCGAGGCTATTGTGCCGATACCCCCTTACTTATACTAGGGCCTGTTGCCGTTTCAGCACGAACTGTATTGCTGCGCAAAATTCAGCCTGCCCGGCCGTGTAAAAAGCCGTGTTGAAACCACAGAACCTGATGGCCGCCAAAGGCAGAATTCATACATGAGTCAACATTTTCAGCACGATGTACTGGTGATTGGCAGCGGTGCGGCGGGATTGAGTCTGGCGCTGACCCTTCCCGGACATTTGCGCATCGCGGTCCTGAGCAAGGGCGACCTGTCCAACGGTTCGACATTCTGGGCCCAGGGCGGCGTTGCTGCCGTACTCGATGACACCGACACCGTAGAGTCTCATGTCGAAGACACACTCAATGCCGGTGGCGGTCTCTGCAATGAAGAAGCGGTACGTTTCACGGTAGAACACAGCCGTGAGTCGATCCAGTGGCTGATCGATCAGGGCGTTCCGTTCACTCGCGGCGATCATTCGGACACCGAAGAAAGCAGTTTCGAATTCCACCTGACCCGCGAAGGCGGCCACAGCCATCGCCGGATCATCCATGCGGCCGACGCTACCGGAGCCGCTATTTTCAAGACGCTGTTCGAGCAGGCCAGCAAACGTCCGAATATCGAACTGCTGGATCAGCGCGCCGCCATCGACCTGATCACTGAACGACGCCTGGGCCTGACAGGCCAGCGCTGCCTCGGCGCTTACGTGCTCAACCGCAAGACGGGGGAAGTCGACACCTATGGTGCCCGCTTTACCATCCTGGCCTCGGGCGGTGCGGCGAAGGTTTACCTCTATACCAGCAACCCCGACGGTGCCTGTGGTGACGGCATCGCCATGGCCTGGCGCTCCGGTTGCCGGGTCGCGAATCTGGAATTCAACCAGTTTCACCCAACCTGCCTCTATCACCCACAAGCCAAGAGCTTCCTGATTACTGAAGCGCTGCGTGGCGAGGGAGCCTATCTCAAGCTGCCCAACGGCGAGCGCTTCATGCCGCGCTTCGATGAACGTGCCGAACTGGCTCCCCGCGACATAGTCGCCCGCGCCATCGACCACGAAATGAAGCGTCTGGGTGTCGATTGCGTCTATCTGGACATCAGCCACAAGCCTGAATCCTTCATCAAGACTCACTTCCCGACCGTCTACGAGCGCTGCCTGGAATTCTCCATCGACATCACCAGACAGCCAATCCCGGTGGTGCCAGCCGCGCATTACACCTGCGGCGGCGTGATGGTCGACAGCAAGGGCCGCACCGATGTGCCCGGCCTGTACGCCATCGGCGAAACCAGCTTTACCGGGCTGCACGGCGCCAATCGCATGGCCAGCAACTCACTGCTTGAGTGCTTTGTCTACGCACGCTCTGCGGCCGCGGACATCGAGGCGCAACTGGCCGAGATTCAGATGCCAGACAACCTGCCCGCCTGGGATGCCAGCCAGGTGACCGACTCCGATGAAGACGTAATCATTGCGCACAACTGGGACGAACTGCGGCGTTTCATGTGGGACTACGTCGGGATCGTGCGTACCAACAAACGCTTGCAGCGCGCCCAGCACCGGGTACGCCTGCTGCTTGATGAAATCGATGAGTTCTACAGCAACTATAAAGTCAGCCGCGACCTGATCGAGTTGCGCAATCTGGCACAAGTGGCCGAACTGATGATCCGCTCGGCAATGGAGCGCAAAGAAAGCCGCGGCCTTCATTACACGCTGGATTACCCGAACATGCTGCCTCAGGCACTGGACACTATTCTGGTACCGCCCACCTACGCGGGCTGAATTTCAGACGTACGCGCAGGCGTCGGTGGGTATCCGGCGTCAGCGCATCGCAGGGAATGCAGATACTTTTAATATGGCGCCCGGCTCGTCCCTCTTTTACGGGACGAAAGCGCAAGATGACGACCCATGGCAGCGCCAGGCTGTCACGACAGAGCTGCACGGGCTGCCAGCCGCCCTGCTCACTCCACAACTGCCAGCCCTTGCGATCACGCCGCAAGGCGGTGACTGCCGAGCGGCGAGCAAGCAGGATCGACCCGGGAACGACCCAAAAACCATGGGCCAGACAAAACAGGACGCCGAGCACAGAAGCCCAGCCGGGGATATCGAGCCAATACAGGGCAAAGAGCGCCAGTAGCTGGATACTCAGATACCCGACCAATAGCAGGCGCGAGGCCTGCCAGTGGCACTCGAAACGATCACTTGGGCTGGACACGGTCCAGAATCATGCGAACCATGCGCTGTAACTCGGGATCTTCGGATTCGGCACGCTGCATGAACCAGCCGAACATGTCCTGATCCTCACAAGTGAGCAGGCGACGATAAAGCTCACGATCTTCTTCATTCAAATCCGGGTAGACTTCCCGGACAAACGGCACCAGCAGCACGTCCAGTTCAAGCATGCCGCGGCGGCTGTGCCAATAAAGGCGGTTGAGTTCGACGTCTTCGACCATGGAGCGCTCCTCAAAGTAGGTCGCGAGTATACAGGTGCGAGACGTTTGAGCGAATTGCCCAATGGTCGCAGCAGTTTTCATATACCCATATTCACGACTCGGCACTATGATGTGCCCCAGACTTTTCCTCTTGCGATGACCATGGCCCACTCAGCTTTCTTCAGCACGCTATCCCATGAGGGCATTCTTGCCGTTCGCGGCGTGGATGCCAGCAAATTCCTGCAGGGTCAGTTGACCTGCAACCTCAACTACCTGAACGACAGCAAATCCAGCCTGGGTGCCCGCTGCACCCAAAAAGGCCGTATGCAGTCGAGCTTCCGCATCGTGCTCGAAGGCGATGGCTGTCTGCTGGCAATGGCCAGCGAGCTGATCGAGCCGCAATTGCTGGACCTGAAAAAATACGCGGTCTTCTCCAAGTCCAAGCTGACAGACGAGAGCGCAGCCTGGGTGCGATTCGGTCTTCAGGATGGTGACGGAGCCCTGGTCAGCCTCGGGCTCGACCTGCCTCAGGACACCGACGCACTGGTGCGCGCCAACGATCTGATTGCCATCCGCACTTCCCCTGCACGCGCCGAACTCTGGGTTCGTGCCGAACAGGCAGAGGATGTGAAATCACGGCTGGCTGCCCAACTGCCCGAAGGCCCGCTCAATGACTGGCTTCTGGGCCAGATCCGCGCCGGTATCGGCCAGGTAGTGGGCAGCACTCGCGAAGAATTCATCCCGCAGATGATCAATCTGCAGGCGGTCGGCGGCGTCAGCTTCAAGAAAGGTTGCTACACCGGCCAGGAAATCGTGGCCCGCATGCAGTATCTTGGCAAACTCAAGCGCAGGCTTTATCGCCTTACGCTGGAGGCCAGCGAACTTCCCGAACCCGGTACGTCGCTGTTCTCTCCCGTACACAACAGCGCCGTGGGCAATGTCGTTATCGCAGCCAACGCCGAGCAAGGCATCGAGTTGCTGGCGGTATTGCAAGCCGATGCCGCGGAAAGCGGCAACCTTCATCTCGGCTCGCCAGACGGACCAACCCTGCAATTGAGCGAACTGCCCTACACCCTGGACAGCAAGCTCGAAACCCAGCGTTAAGCCGTTACGGCGAACACCCGCACGTTACAACTGTCACAAAAGCTATCTGGCCTCCTGACGCTTACCCGGCGTCCAGGCGGCCTGAACACCCCCAACGGCTGCGAGATGCAACATGAGCAAGATGGCTGACGAGGTGCAGAGAAACCTGATCAAGGCAATCGATAGAGATGCCTTGTTTCTGCCTACCCTGCCAGAGGTAGCCCTGAAAATTCGCCTGGCTGCCGAAAACACCGAAATAAGCATTGCCGAACTGAGCAAAGTCATCGGCAGTGACACCGCACTGTCCGCACGACTGATCAAGGTTGCCAACAGCCCGTTGCTGCGCGCCAACTTTGAAGTCAGCGACGTAAACACCGCCATCCGCCGCCTGGGCGTCAATTACACCTGCAACCTGGCCATCGGCCTTGTAGTCGAGCAGATGTTTCACGCCAAGTCGGAAGTCATCGAACACAAGATGCGGGAAATCTGGAAGCAGAGCCTGCAAGTGGCCGGGATCAGCTATACCCTGTGTCACCGGCACACCAACCTGAAGCCGGATCAGGCCACGCTCGCCGGACTGATCCACCTCATCGGCATCCTGCCGATCCTGACGTACGCCGAAGACCACTTCGATCTGCTGTCCGACCCGATCAGCCTCAACCATGTGATCGACAACATTCACCCGATCATCGGCGAACGCCTGCTGCGATCATGGGATTTCCCGGAGCCGCTGGCGGCAGTGCCGGCGCAGTTCCAGGATTTCACACGGGTGTCCAGAAGTGCCGATTACATCGATCTGGTACAAGTCGCGACCATCCACATCCACAAGAACACCACTCACCCCTTCAGCCAGATCGACATTGTCGACCTGCCAGCCTTTCATCAATTACGGCTGAATGTGGCCGGTGGACTGCTGAGTGCTGAAATGGACGAAGCGATGGGCATGCTTTACTGAAAAGCAGCAAAACTGACTCGCACTTTCAAACCACGCTGCGCCCCGTCATGCAGAGATATCTGCGCCAGGTGGGCGCGGCAGATCTCACCGACGATCGCCAGCCCCAACCCGGAACCGCTACCCTGTTGATTGCGGCGGTAGAAACGCTCGAAGACCCGCTCGCGGTCTTCCTCTGGAATACCCGAACCATCGTCCTCGACTTCCAGAATGCAGGGTCCATAAACCCGCAACACAACGTTGCCGCCCACCGGGGTATGCGCCAGAGCATTGTCGATCAGGTTGCTCAGCAACTCGTTGAGCAACGTCGGCTCGCCACGCAGCCAGACCGGCTCATCAGCCTCAAGCGCCAGCGCAACGCCACGGGAATGAGCCAGTGGCGCCATGGCCATGCCCAGTTCACGGGCCAACTGGCTCAGATCCAGCTTCTGCACGCCACCTTCGGCAATCGCGCGGGCTCCGTTCTCGATGCGCGCCAGTGACAACAACTGGTTGGCCAGAGACGTCAACCGATCCGTCCCTTGGGCTGCGGCCTCAAGGGTTGAACGCCACTGCTGAGGATCGGAATCACGCAAACCAAGCTCGACCCGCGCCTTGAGCGCAGCCAGTGGCGTGCGCAATTCATGGGCGGCATCGGCAATGAACTGCGCCTGACGCTCAAACTGCAAACGCAGGCGCTCAGTGAAGTGGTTGAGCGCATTCACCAGCGGGCGCAGTTCACGCTGCACCTCAACCATAGGCAGAGCGCGCAAGTCATCGGGCTGTCGCTCCTCCACGGCAGTACGCAGTCGCTCCAGCGGACGCAATGTGGAGCTGACCGTGATCCAGACCAGCAACAAGGCGCCGCCGCCCAGCATCCCCAGACGCAGCAAAGTGTCCGCCATCAGGCTGCGGGCCATACGCACCCTCGCCTCCTGGGTTTCAGCCACACGAATTTCCGCCATACCGTTCATGCCGGGTTCGCTGACCGGTTTGAGCAGGCTGACCACCCGCACATCCTGGCCCAGGTAAACGCCGTTGTAGAACTTGGCGAGTGCCGGGTAATCGTCGGTACGCAAGGTTCCTGAAGGCGGGGAAGGCAGGTTTTCATAGCCGGAAATCAACGTCTTGTTGATGTCGTTGACCAGGTAATAGATACGCCCTTCGCTGTCATAGGCAAAGGTATCCAGCGCCACATAAGGCACATCGGCGCTCAGCGTGCCGTCGCGCTGGGTCAACCCGGCAGCGATGGTCCGCGCCGAAGCCAGCAGAGTACGGTCATAGGCCGTGTCGGCCACTTCGCGTCCATTCCAGTAGGCGCTCATGCCGCTGGCCAGCATCAACACAATCAGCAGTAATGCCAGGTTCCATAACAGTCGCCAGCGCAGGCTGTCGTTATGCATCGCGGTTTTCCAGCAGATAACCCAGGCCACGGAAAGTCACGATGGCAATGGGATAACCATCGAGCTTCTTGCGCAGGCGATGGACGTAGATTTCGATGGCATCCGGGCTGGCTTCTTCATCAAGGCCGAAAACCTGCGCTGCCAGTTGTTCCTTGCTCATGACCCGACCCGGGCGGGCAATCAGCGCCTCAAGCACGGCTTGCTCACGGGAGGTCAGGTTCAGCAAGTCACTGCCCAGAGTGAAACGTCTCGTATCCAGGTCATAGGCCAGCACACCACAACGCTGCTGCCGCTCACCGCCCAGCACACTGCGACGCAGCAGCGCCTTGACCCGCGCCTCCAGCTCAGAAAGCTCGAACGGCTTGGCCAGATAATCGTCGGCCCCCAGATTGAGCCCGTGGACCCGATCCTTGACATCGCTACGCGCTGTCAGCATCAGCACCGGCAGGTTCTTGCCCCGCGCCCGCAAACGCCCCAGCACTTCAAAACCATCCAGGCGCGGCAGCCCTACATCAAGGATCGCCACCGCATATTGCTCACTGCTCAAGGCCAGATCGGCCGCAACGCCATCGTGCAACACATCAACGTTCAAACCTGCGTTCTTGAGCGCCTGGGCGATACTTTCAGCCAATTGCAGATGGTCTTCGACGAGAAGAACACGCATCGCCGTCTCCTGAATCATGAATGTTGTAATGAAGGCACGAAGGCGGAGTGTACAGGCGTGCCACAACCTGTGAAGCATTGAAACAACTAGAGGCTATTGAATACACCTCTCAAAGATAGTTGAAAGGTTTGTGAAAGGTTCGCCATTTAGCATCGCGATACGGCCGCAGAAATGGGCACGTAAATAAAGGCGCCTGGATGCGTCTGTAAAATAAAAACAATAAATGGAGTCAACCATGTCCAAGCCATCCCTGGCTTTGCACCTCGTCTATTGCGTCGAGCCCTCGACCGTTCCGTTCTTGCTCAGCAAATCCATTTCCCGCTTGCGATGCGCTCATTTGCGTCGACGATAAACCGTGCGTGCGACAGAAATCGTACTGAACAGCTTCTTCTATCCAAAAACAAAAAACGTTTCAGGAGACTGACCATGATTCGATCCTTGCGTCATTTGAGCCTGGCGGCCGGCTGCATGCTGGTTGCTACACAATTGTTCGCCGCGGAGCCCAAGCGTCCGGAATGCATTGCACCGGCCTCGCCCGGAGGCGGTTTCGACCTGACCTGCAAGCTGATCCAGAGCGCACTGATCAACGAAAAGATCCTGACCACCCCAATGCGCGTGACGTACATGCCTGGTGGTGTCGGCGCAGTGGCCTACAACGCAGTGGTCGCGCAACGACCAGCCGATGCCGGGACACTGGTGGCGTGGTCCAGCGGTTCCTTGCTCAACCTGGCACAAGGCAAGTTCGGCCGTTTCGATGAAAATGCCGTGCGCTGGCTAGCCGCAGTGGGCACCAGCTACGGCGCCATCGCAGTCAAGAGCGATTCGCCTTACAAGAACCTCGACGACCTGGTCCAGGCTCTGAAGACCGACCCAAGCAAAGTGGTGATCGGCTCCGGCGGCACCGTCGGCAGCCAGGACTGGATGCAGACCGCACTGATCGCAAAAGCCGCTGGCATCAACCCGCGCGCCCTGCGCTATGTCGCCCTCGAAGGCGGCGGTGAAATCGCAACCGCCCTGCTCGGCGGCCACATTCAGGTGGGCAGTACCGATATCTCCGACTCCATGCCACACATCCTGAGCGGTGACATGCGTCTGCTGGCGGTATTCGCCGAGAAGCGCATCGACGAGCCGGAAATGAAAGACATTCCAACCGCCAAGGAACAGGGGTACGACATCGTCTGGCCTGTGGTCCGTGGTTTCTATGTCGGCCCAAAAGTCAGCGACGAAGCCTACGATTGGTGGAAAACTTCGTTCGACAAGATCCTGGCGTCGGAAGACTTCGCCAAACTGCGCGACCAGCGCGAGCTGTTCCCCTTCGCCATGACCGGTGCGGAGCTGGACACCTACGTCAAGAAACAAGTCGCGGACTACAAGATGCTGGCCAAGGAGTTCGGCCTGATTCAGTGATTGAACTCAATTGACTGACGATCCGTTGCGCCTGCCCGGCAGGCGCGACGCAGGAGTTTTCCATGGTCTTGCAACGCATTTTTGCTGCCGTACTGCTACTGGTATGCGCAGGTCTGACACTGATGGCCTGGCCTTACCAGGCACCCTTTTCCTATGAACCTGTAGGCCCGAGAGCCTTTCCTCTGCTGATGCTGGGGCTGATGGGGCTGGCTCTGCTGTACATGCTGATCCGCCCGACACCCATCGTTCACTCAGAAGATGAACCGCCTCTGGATCGTGAAACCCTGATCAAGATCGGCATCTGCATCGCGCTGTTGCTGGTTTTCGCCGGCCTGTTCGAGCCCCTGGGTTTCATCCTCAGCAGCATCCTGATCGGCATCCCCATGGCACGCCTGTATGGCGGGCGCTGGGTTCCGAGCATCGCGGTAGTGATCCTGATGAGCGTCGGCCTTTACCTGTTGTTCGATAAAGCCATGGACGTTCCCTTGCCTTTGGGCCTGCTCAGCGTTCTGGAGAATTGATATGGATACTTTCAGCTATCTGGGCCAGGGATTTGGTGTTGCCCTTACCCCTTACAATCTGGTCACGGCACTTTCCGGCACCTTGATTGGCACCGTCGTCGGCCTGCTGCCGGGCCTTGGCCCGATCAACGGCGTCGCGCTGTTGATTCCCATCGCATTCGCACTGGGCCTGCCGCCTGAATCGGCACTGATTCTCCTGGCTGCGGTTTATCTGGGCTGTGAATACGGCGGGCGTATCAGCTCGATCCTGCTGAACATTCCCGGCGAAGCTTCGACTGTGATGACCACGCTGGATGGTTATCCGATGGCCCGTAAAGGGCTGGCGGGGGTCGCGCTGTCACTGTCGGCATGGAGTTCATTCATCGGGGCGTTCATCGCCACCTGCGGCATGGTGTTGTTTGCACCGCTACTGGCCAAATGGGCGATAGCCTTCGGCCCGGCGGAATACTTCGTGCTGATGGTCTTCGCCATTGTCTGCCTGGGCGGCATGGCGGGTGATCGACCGCTCAAGACCTTTATTGCTGCACTGATCGGTCTGTTCCTGTCAGCCGTCGGTATCGATGCAAACAGCGGCGTGTACCGTTTTACCGGTGACAATATTCACCTGGCTGACGGCATTCAGTTCGTGGTGCTGGTGTTGGGCCTGTTTTCCATCAGCGAGATTCTGTTGCTGCTGGAGAAAACCCATCGTGGCCAGGAAGCCGTGAAAGCCACAGGGCGTATGCTGTTCAACTTCAAGGAAGCATCAGCGGTGTTCCTGGTGAACATCCGTTGCGGCCTGCTCGGTTTCGGTCTGGGCGTATTGCCGGGTGCCGGAGCAACGCTGGCCAGCGCCGTGGCTTACATGACTGAAAAACGCATTGCAGGCCCGAGCGGCAAGTTCGGCCAGGGCGATATGCGCGGCCTCGCGGCGCCTGAAACCGCCATCGGCGCAACCGCTTGTGGCGCGCTGGTGCCGATGCTGACCCTGGGTGTTCCGGGTTCCGGCACAACAGCAGTGATGATCGGCGCGCTGTCGCTGTACAACATCACGCCCGGCCCGATGCTGTTCCAGCAACAACCGGACATCGTCTGGGGCCTGATCGCTTCATTGTTCATCGCCAACATCATGCTGGTGATCCTCAACATCCCGATGATCCGCATCTTCACCCGCATCCTTGCCGTGCCGAACTGGGCACTGGTACCTGTGATCGCGATCATTACCGGGATTGGCGTCTACGCCGTCCATGCCACGACCTTCGACCTGTTCCTGATGGTCGGCATCGGTATCTTCGGCTATATCCTGCGCAAACTGGATTTCCCGCTGTCGCCGATTCTGCTCGGGTTCATTCTGGGTGGTTTGATGGAGCAGAACCTGCGTCGCGCCCTGTCAATCTCCAATGGCGCTCTGGAAATCCTGTGGGCCAGCCCGATCAGCATTGGTGTCTGGATCGTGACGATTTTCATGCTGCTGTTCCCGCTATACCGGATATGGCGCAAGCGCTCCCGGCAGTCTCGCGCGCTGGCCGATGTCTGACCGGTCCTTTCGTAGCTGGTGGGGCACTCCGCTGGTCGGCCTGCTTGGCGGATACCTCGCCAGCCAGGTCGGCTGGCCTTTGCCATGGATGATCGGCTCGTTGCTGGCGATCATCCTGGTCCGCTGTCTGACACCCTGGCAACTGACGCAAATCCCCGGTGGACGCAAAGTCGGGCAACTGATCATCGGCATCGGGATTGGCCTGCACTTCACCCCGGTAGTCATCGAGCAAGTGCTGGATCATTTCGGCCTGATTGTGCTCGGGGCGCTGGTGACCAGTCTTTCCAGCGTGGTCAGCGTCTGGCTGATGCTGCGCACCGGGGAGGATCGTCCTACGGCATTTTTCTCAAGCATGCCGGGCGGCTCGGGGGAAATGGTCAATCTCGGCGCACGCAATGGTGCGACCCTCAGCAGTGTTGCGGCCGCTCAAAGCCTGCGGGTGCTGGCGGTGGTGCTGTGTGTACCGGCGATCTTCAAATACCTGCTGGGTGACGGCACTCCAGCGCTGCATGCCACAACGGTGGACTGGCGATGGCTGCTGTTTCTGCTACCCGCGGGCGCGGTACTGGCTTTTCTCTGGCAACGCCTCAAACAACCCAATCCCTGGCTATTCGGGCCTCTGCTGCTCAGTTCAGTGGTCAGTGTCGCCTGGGACTTGAAAATCGGACTGCCCAACGGGGCCAGCCAGCTTGGTCAACTGCTGATCGGCAGCGGCCTGGGCTGTCACTTCAATCGTGAGTTCTTCAGGCGGGCACCGTCCTTTCTCGGACGCACGCTGGTGGGGACAGCCCTGACCATGCTGATCGCAGCCCTCGCCGCACTGGGCCTGAGCACCCTCACCCACCTGGATCTGCGCTCCCTGACCCTGGGCATGATGCCCGGCGGCATCGCCGAAATGAGCCTGACAGCCGAAGTGCTGCAACTATCGGTGCCACTGGTGACAGCAATGCAGGTCATGCGCCTGCTGTTTGTGATGTTTCTGGCAGAGCCGTTTTACAGGCGGTGGAATAGGAGATAGGAGCTGCAAGCTGCAAGCTTTTGACTTGAAGCTTAAAGCTTGCGGCTTGAAGCTTGGCGTCTAAAGCCTCCAATCAATCGGCTCCAAACCATTCTGCTCCAGGTATTTATTGGCTCGACCAAAATGTCCGTTACCCAGAAAGCCTTTATAAGCCGAGAGCGGCGACGGGTGAACCGAAGTCAGCACCAGATGCTTGGTGGCGTCGACCAGTTTCTGCTTGCTCTGCGCATGGGAACCCCACAGCAGGAAGACCAGATTCGGCTGATGGGCGCTGACGACTTCGATGACCTTGTCGGTGAAATGCTGCCAGCCCTTGCCGGCATGAGAAGCCGCATTGGCCCGCTGCACGGTCAGGGTGGTATTGAGCATCAGAACACCCTGATCGGCCCAGGCTTGCAGGCAGCCGTGGTTGGGGATATCGATGTTCAAGTCGCGCTTCAACTCCTTGAAGATATTCACCAGCGAAGGCGGCGCAGGCACGCCCGGTTGTACCGAAAAGCACAGGCCATGGGCTTGACCGGGACCGTGATACGGGTCCTGGCCGAGGATCACGACTTTCACCTGATCCAGCGGCGTCGAGTTGAGCGCATTGAAGATCAGCGGCCCCGGCGGATAGATTTCCTTGCCTTCGGCATGCTCCTGGCGCAGGAACTCACGCAGTTGCGCCATATAAGGTTTGTCGAACTCATCGCGCAGCGCTTGCTTCCAGCTGGGCTCAAGTTTGATGCGGTCATCGCTTGTCATGGTCATACCCGGTAAAAACACTGCGCGACACTAGGAAAGCTGGCTGCCAATGTCAAATGCGCAGCAGCAAACCAGCAGTTTCCTACACTTGATTGCAGATAGTCATTTGTAACTGCCTACACTGAATGACTCAACGTTCTGCAGTGCCAACGAGAGGGTCATGATGAATCTGCAATTCGAAGAGCTTCATGCACAAGATGGCGCCCGGATAGGTATCGCCAGTCTGGATGCCGAGAAATCACTCAATGCCCTGTCGCTGCCGATGATCCTGGCCCTTCAGAATCAGCTCGGCGCATGGGCGGACGATCCGCAAATCGTGTGCGTGCTGCTGCGCGGCAACGGGCCGAAAGCATTTTGTGCCGGCGGAGAAGTCCGCTCGCTGGCCGAAGCCTGTCGTGAATCTCCCGGCACCGTGCCACCTCTTGCCGCCAGTTTCTTCGCCGCTGAATACCGTTTGGACTACAGCCTGCATACCTACCCGAAACCCTTGATCTGCTGGGGACACGGCTATGTGTTGGGTGGCGGCATGGGGTTATTGCAAGGCGCCAGTATTCGTATCGTTACTCCGAGCAGCCGCCTGGCAATGCCCGAGATTGGTATCGGTTTATATCCGGATGTGGGCGCCAGCTGGTTTCTGTCCCGCCTGCCCGGAAAGCTGGGCCTGTTTCTGGGGCTGACCGGCGCGCACATCAATGGCCGTGACGCGCTGGATCTGGACCTGGCTGACCGTTTCCTCCTCGACGAACAACAGAACGTGCTGATAGAAAGCCTGCTGCAACTGAACTGGCAGGAACAGACTGACATACAGCTCAACAGCCTGCTCAAGGCCCTGCAACAGGAAGCCATCAGCCACTTGCCCGCCGCCCAGTGGCTGCCGCGTCGGCAACAGATCGATGAATTGCTGGATGTCGGGAATCTATCCGGTGCCTGGAATGCCATCAGTCATCTGCAATATCAGGATGACGCGCTGCTGGCACGTTGCGCGAAAAACCTGCTGGAAGGCTGCCCGTTGACCGCTCATCTGATCTGGGAACAGATCCGTCGAGGCAAGTATCTGTCACTGGCCCAGGTATTCCAGATGGAATACGCCATGAGCCTCAACTGCTGCAGCCATCCGGAATTCAATGAGGGTGTGCGGGCGCGTCTGATCGACAAGGATCACACGCCCCATTGGCACTGGCAGGACGTGGCGAGGATACCGAGAGCGGTGATAGATGCTCACTTCTCCAAGGCCTGGGAAGGCAGACATCCGCTGGCGGATTTGTCGTAAATACTGGCCTAGTCGCGGGCAAGCCCCCTCCCAAAGAGGAGGGGGACATTGGCACCTGCCTATCAATAACGGCCATCACCTCGGCCGCGATCCCATGACCGGCCGCCTCCACGGTAGTCATTGCGATAGTCGTTGCGGTAATTGTTCCGATAGCCATCATTGCCGCGGAACCGGTTATCACGCCATGCATGGCCCGGTGGCCGACCAGGGTTGTAGTAGCGCTGTTGCGGTGGAGGACCGTAATAGCGAGGTGGTGGCGGTGGTGCGTAATAACGCGGCTGCTGGCTGTAGTAATAGCGTGGCTGAGGCGCTACATAAATGCGCCGCTCCTGATAATAAGAAGAGCGGTAACCGTTGTCATAAGCATACCCTCCAGCGACGACTGTCGTCGGTTGTGTGTACACCTCGGATTCGTAGTAACCAGGACCTGCATAGCAACCTGTCATGAACAGGGCCAGAAACGCGATGAGCAAGGGTCTTCGATACATGGCGGCCTCCTTGGACCGCGATTGGGCACAACCAGCGACGCTGGTCGGCGTCTGCAACATTGGGTCAGCAGACGAATAATCTGACAGCAAAAAGCCCATCTAGTGCGGAGTTCACCTCGCCGCCTGTCCCTTTGAATAATGGCCAAATGGCTCGCAAGCCTTTGATAAACAAGGCCCAGCGACCCTGCTGCCGTTTCGTACAAAGATGCTACAAAACATTTCACCCTGCGACGCTTCATCACGGTGCAAACCTGCACCAGCACAAGGCAGACAGGCGCGTTAAAACCTCTCGCATTTTCCAGCACCCTTGGAGAAACAAGGCCTGTAGCAAGTTGGCACAACTCTCGCTTAACGATTGATGTGCAGGAGTCAACACAGCTTCGCGGCACCACAATTTGCAATAGCCGACTAGGGTTCCGGCTTGCCGACAGGCAAGTGGCTGGTCCGAGAGTTGGCGACCTCCAGTAGAGGTTACACGGCGGGATAAAAGCCCGGGAGACAGGACACCAGTGGTGTCGAGTTGCTCCTGGCCGCCCCTTTCACTACTGGAGGTTTATTCAGCATGCACAAGCCAAAGTCCCGCCTGTCCGGTCTGCTCGCAGCAGGCCTACTCGCTGCATTGAGCCTCTCGGCACAAGCCGCCCCCAAAGATCACTTCAACGTCTGCTGGACCATTTACGCGGGCTGGATGCCGTGGGAATACGCCGGCACTCAAGGCATCGTCGACAAATGGGCGAAGAAGTACGGCATCAAGATCGATGTCACCCAGCTCAACGATTACGTCGAATCGATCAATCAGTACACCGCCGGTCAGTTCGACGGCTGCACCATGACCAACATGGATGCCCTGACCATTCCGGCAGCCGGTGGCGTTGAAAGCACGGCGCTGATCGTCAGTGACTTCTCAAACGGCAATGACGGCATCGTGATCAAGGGCGAAGGCAAGAAAGTCGCCGACCTCAAGGGGATGAACGTCAATCTGGTCGAGCTGTCGGTTTCCCATTACCTGCTGGCCCGTGCGCTGGACAGCGCAGACCTCACCGAAAAAGACCTCAAAGTGGTCAACACCTCAGACGCCGATATCTCGGCAGCCTTCAACACCGATGAAGTGAAAGCCGTCACCACCTGGAACCCGATGCTCTCGGACATCAAGGCCAAGCCTGGCGTCACCCAGGTCTTCGACTCGAGCAAGATCCCCGGCGAAATCATGGACATGATGGTGGTCAACACTCAGACCCTGAAAGACAACCCGGCCCTGGGCAAGGCCCTGACAGGCGCCTGGTTTGAAGTGGTTGCCCTGATGAACGCCAAGTCGGCTGCCAGCAAGGCGGCACTGGAGCACATGGCCAAGGCTTCGGGTACCGATCTGGCGGGCTTCCAGGCGCAACTCGACACCACTCGGCTGTTCGCTACGCCCAAGGAAGCTCTGGCTTTCGCAACCAGCACCCAACTACCGGACACCATGCGCAAGGTCGCCAGTTTCTCCTTCGAGCATGGCTTGCTGGGCGAAGGTGCCA
The DNA here is from genome assembly GCF_030580745.1 of Pseudomonas serbiensis. Taxonomy (NCBI): domain Bacteria; kingdom Pseudomonadati; phylum Pseudomonadota; class Gammaproteobacteria; order Pseudomonadales; family Pseudomonadaceae; genus Pseudomonas; species Pseudomonas serbiensis. The sequence goes on along the minus strand of NZ_JAUQOO010000008.1, from coordinate 74,665 downwards.
GAGACTCTAGCGCCGTGGGCATGTCGTTCGCCAATAGCGTGACTGAAGGCGACAAGGCCAACCTCAAGCTGCACTTCGACCCAAGCTACGTACAGATGGCCGTCGACAACAAGCTGTAAACCGCACCCAGCCCAAAGGTCATTGCCATGCGCTTGATAAATCGCCACCCGGATCGGGCCGGTCGCCTGATTCTGGTGATCCTGCCATTCGCCCTGTTGCTGTTCGCCTACTTCACGGGCTCGGCAACACGGCTGATGGAAAACCCCAACGATAAACTGCTGCCCAGCGCGGTGCAGATGGCCGATGCGGTCAATCGTATGGCCTTCACCGAGGACTCGCGCACCGGCAGTTATCTGCTTTGGCAGGACACCGGCTCCAGCCTGCAACGGCTGGCCATCGGTCTGGGAGTCAGCGCATTGCTGGGCCTGTGCCTGGGGATTGCGTCGGGCATTCTGCCGATCTTCGGCGCGCCGCTGTCGCCGTTGCTGACGGTGTTGTCGATGGTGCCGCCGCTGGCGATTCTGCCGATTCTGTTCATTGTTTTCGGGCTGGGAGAGTTATCGAAAGTGATGCTGATTGTCATCGGTATCACGCCGATTCTGGCGCGGGATCTGGAACAGCGCGCACGGGAAATCCCGGTCGAACTGCTGATCAAGGCGCAAACCCTCGGTGCCTCGACCTGGACATTGATCCTGCGGGTAATCCTGCCGCAACTGCTACCGCGCCTGTTGATCGCCTTGCGGCTGGTATTGGGATCGGCCTGGCTGTTCCTGATCGCGGCCGAAGCCATCGCGTCCACTGACGGGCTGGGCTACCGGATTTTCCTGGTACGCCGCTATCTGGCGATGGATGTGATTCTGCCTTACGTGATCTGGATCACCCTGCTCGCCTGGCTGATGGACTGGGGCCTGAAAGCTCTGACCCGCCGTGCATTCCCCTGGTATGAAGGAGCACGAGGATGAGCTTTATCAGTGTGCGCAATGTCTGGCAGCAGTACGACGATCAGGTTGTGCTTGAAGGCTTGAATCTGGAAGTGGCCGAAGGAGAGTTCTGCACCCTCGTCGGTGCATCGGGCTGTGGCAAGTCCACGTTCCTGCGCCTGCTGCTGGGCCAGGAAATCCCCAGCCGGGGCGCTATCACGCTGGACGGCAAGGTGCTGGCCAACGAGCCGGACCCGAGTCGTGGCGTGGTGTTCCAGCGCTACTCGGTGTTCCCGCACCTGAGCGTGCTGGACAACGTGGCGCTGGGGCTGGAGCTGCCGAATGCCCCCTGGCTCGGTCGTCTGTTCGGTCAGGCCAAGCGCGACGCACGGGAACAGGCCGCGGTGCTGCTGCATAAAGTCGGGCTGGGGCACGCACTCGACAAATACCCGACCCAACTGTCCGGCGGCATGCAACAACGGCTGGCCATCGCCCAGGCGCTGATCATGAAACCCCGGGTTCTGCTGCTGGACGAACCCTTTGGTGCGCTGGACCCCGGTATTCGCAAGGACATGCACAACCTGCTGCTGGAGCTGTGGCAGGAAACGAAGCTGACCGTGTTCATGGTCACCCACGACCTGTCCGAAGGCTTCAACCTCGGCACTCGCCTGATGGTGTTCGACAAGGTGCGCCAGGACCCGCACGCCCCTGGCGCCTATGGCGCACGCATCACTTACGACATCCCCTTGAACAGCGACCGCCGTGCTGCACGCGCGGCCCTCGACTCGCTGCAATCGGCTTGAAAGGAGCCCGACTCATGACTGACTCAACCACCCTGTTCCCCGTGTTCGCAGAAGAACTTCTGCCTGGCGGAGCCCATCGTTCATTCGTGCTCAAGCGCGGCGAGCTGCTACGCCTGACAGACCTGAACGGCAATGCCAATGTCAGCCTGACGCTGCTCAATGCCCATGAAAAGACCGAACGCCTGAACCTGCCCGACAGCCTCAAGTGCCAACACACCGCTAAACTCACCAGCGGCCATTGCCTGTATTCGGACATGGGTCGCGTGCTGGCGGCGATCAGCGCCGACACCTGCGGCTGGAGCGACAGCATCGGCGGCGTGCTCAACGCGGCGGAAGTCGAAGAGAAATACGGCCAGGGTCGCTACCAGGAACTGCGCAATGGTTTCTTCCGCAACGGCGTCGACAACCTGCTGGTAGAGCTGGGCAAATGGGGGTTGGGCCTGTCCGACCTGCTGATGACCCTGAACCTGTTCAGCCGGGTCAATGTGGACGAGGCCGGCAGCCTGCATTTCGTGCCGGGCAACTCGAAAGCTGGCGACTACATCGAGCTGTATGCGCCGATGGATACGCTGGTGGTACTCACTGCCCTGCAACACCCTATGGACCCCAACCCCAAGTACGCCCCACAGCCAGTGAAGCTGAGCTGGATGAAAGCCGACGCCAGCGTGGCCGAACACTGCCGCACATCACGCCCGGAAAACGAGCGTGGCTTTATCAATACCGACCGTCTGTTCGCCTGAGGAGGCCTTGTCATGCATTCGACCCAACACTGCTGCGACGCCACCATTGCGGCTGGCGAACCGTTCCTGGCCGAGGTCAAGGCCGGACAGACCGTGCGCATTCTCGACCTGGAAGGCAATCAGGCCGTCGATACCCTGTTCTACAGCCTGGCCAACCCACGCGAGCGCTATGACGTGCAACGCACCTTGCGTCGCCAGAACAGCGTGTACCTGACCACCGGCAGCGTCCTTTATTCCAACCTCGGCCAGCCAATGCTGACCATCGTCGATGACACCTGCGGACGTCATGACACCCTTGGCGGTGCCTGCGCCCAGGAGAGCAACACCGTGCGCTATGCCCTGGAAAAACTGCACATGCACAGTTGCCGCGACAACTACCTGCGTGCCTGCGCCCATGACGGTCGCCTGAGCAAAGGCGACATCGGCCCGAACATCAATTTCTTCATGAATGTCCCGGTGACCGCCGAGGGTGGCCTGACTTTCGAGGACGGCATTTCCGCGCCCGGCAAGTACGTCGAACTGCGCGCCGAGATGGATGTGATCGTGCTGATCTCTAACTGCCCACAACTGAACAACCCCTGCAATGGTTACAACCCGACTCCGGCCCGGCTGCTGATTCGCGACTGAATCCAGAAAATCGAGCCCTCCACAACGGACGACCGTTGTGCGCAACGACCCATAGCGGGACGGCCCGCTTCCCATCACGAAACCGAGCAAGCCTGGGTTTCCGGGGTTTATGCCATGTTCGACAAACTGCTGATCGCCAACCGCGGCGCCATTGCCTGCCGCATCCTGCGAACCCTGCGCACCTTGAAGGTCAAAGGTGTTGCGGTCTATTCCGAAGCCGATGCCGCCAGCCTGCACCTGATGCAGGCCGACGAAGCCTACAGCCTGGGTGAAGGCGGCGCGGCAGGTACTTATCTGGCGGTAGACAAGATTCTCGCCATTGCCCAAAGCAGTGGTGCCAAAGCGATTCATCCCGGCTACGGTTTTCTTTCGGAAAACGCGGCGTTCGCCCAGGCCTGCGAAGAAGCCGGCATCGCTTTCGTCGGCCCGACGCCAGAACAACTGCGCGTCTTCGGCCTGAAACACACAGCGCGAGCCTTGGCCAAACAACATGGAGTGCCCATGCTCGAAGGCACCGAGCTGCTCGACAGCCTTGAATCGGCACTCACGGCGGCACGTGGCATCGGCTACCCGGTAATGCTCAAAAGCACCGCTGGCGGTGGCGGGATCGGCATGCGCGTATGTCGAAGCGCCGATGAACTGGCCGAATCCTTTGAGGCGGTAAAACGCCTGGGCCAGAACAACTTCAGCGACGCGGGCGTGTTCATCGAAAAATACATCCAGCGCGCTCGCCACCTTGAAGTGCAGGTTTTCGGTGACGGCCAGGGCGAAGTGCTCGCCCTTGGCGTACGCGATTGCTCGGTACAGCGCCGCAACCAGAAAGTCCTGGAAGAAACCCCGGCCCCTAACCTGCCGGAAGGCATGGCTGACGAACTCTGCGCAGCAGCCATCAAGCTCGCTAAAGCGGTCAATTACCGCAGCGCCGGAACTGTGGAGTTTGTCTTCGACAGCGAAGATCAGCGTTTCTACTTTCTGGAAGTGAATACCCGCCTGCAGGTCGAACACGGTGTCACCGAGCAGGTGTGGGGTGTCGATCTGGTCGGCTGGATGGTGCAACTGGCGGCCGGTGATCTGCCGCCGCTCAGCGAGTTGCAAGCCACACTGAAACCCACCGGCCATGCCATTCAGGCGCGGTTGTATGCCGAAGATCCGGGACGCGACTTCCAGCCCTGCCCCGGCCTGTTGACTGCCGTGAACTTTCCTCAGGCCGATGGCCAGAAGCTGCGCATCGATACCTGGGTTGAAGCCGGTTGCGAGATCCCGCCGTTTTTCGATCCAATGATCGCCAAGCTCATCAGTTGGGCACCGGATCGTCAGCAAGCCAGTGATGCATTGGCCGAAGCCTTGAGCAACACGCGCCTGTATGGCGTGGAAACCAACCGCGATTATCTGCGGCAGATCATCGTCGATGCGCCCTTTGCCAGCGGCCAGCCGTGGACACGTTGCCTGGAAAACCTGATCTATCACGCCGACACCTTTGAAGTGCTCAGCGGCGGCACCCAGACCACCGTGCAGGACTATCCGGGCCGCCTTGGTTACTGGGCGGTCGGCGTACCGCCGTCAGGGCCTATGGACAGCCGCGCCTTGCGCCAGGGCAATCGCCTGCTGGGTAATGCCGAAGGTTGCGCGGCACTGGAAATCACCATGAGCGGGCCACTGATTCGTTTCAATACCGATGCGGTAGTGGCTGTTACGGGCGCGCAGATCCCGGTCACTCTGGACGGTAAGCCGCAGCCCATGAACACGGCGCTGTTGCTGCCCGCCGGTTCGACGTTGGCGATGGGCACCATTGCGGGTGCCGGAGCACGCAGTTACCTGTGCGTTCGCGGTGGTCTGGATGTGCCGGACTATCTGGGCAGCAAAAGCACCTTCACCCTCGGCCAGTTCGGCGGCCATGGCGGACGGGCGTTACGCGCAGGAGATGTATTGCATATTGCGACGCTGGCAGACCGCAGCGCGGGGCAGCGTGTGCCGGATGAACAGATCACTCCCTTGGCAGATGTGCGTCAGATTCGTGTGATTTATGGGCCGCATGGCGCGCCGGAATATTTTACCGAGGGTTACATCGACACGTTCTTTGCCACCGACTGGGAAGTGCATTTCAACTCCAGCCGCACCGGCGTGCGCCTGATCGGGCCCAAGCCGGAATGGGTGCGCGCCGATGGTGGCGAAGCGGGTTTGCACCCGTCCAATATCCATGACAATCCCTACGCCATCGGCGCGGTGGATTTTACCGGCGACATGCCCGTCATCCTCGGCCCCGACGGCCCGAGCCTGGGCGGATTCGTCTGCCCGGTGACCATCATCGAAGCGGATCTGTGGCAGTTGGGGCAGCTCAAGGCCGGAGATAAAGTGCGTTTCAGCCCGGTCAGCCTGGAAATAGCCCGCGCGCTCCTCTGTAGGAGCGACTTCAGTCGCGAAGACGGTGGCTCATGCACAAATGATGCGTTGGATGTAACGGCCTCTTCGCGGATAAATCCGCTCCTACAGAATCCGGTTGTGCTGGATATAGGCCAGGACGACAAACGACTGGTCGCCCGGCTATCAGGCGACACCCATGTGTTGCTGGAAATCGGGGCTCCCGAACTGGATCTGGTGCTGCGATTCCGCGGGCACGCCTTGATGCAGGCGCTGGAAAGCAAGGCGCTGCAAGGGGTGATCGACCTGACGCCAGGCATTCGCTCCCTGCAAGTGCATTACCAGCCCGAACAACTGCCTCTCAAAACACTGCTGGATATCGTCGCCGGTGAATGGGATGCCGTCTGCGCCACCCAGGATCTGCAAGTCCCGTCGCGCATCGTGCATCTGCCCTTGTCCTGGGACGATCCGGCCTGTCAGTTGGCAATCGAGAAATACATGACCACAGTGCGCAAGGACGCGCCCTGGTGCCCGAGCAACCTGGAGTTCATCCGCCGCATCAACGACCTGCCCAATCTGGACGAAGTGCAACGAACGGTGTTCGACGCCAGCTATCTGGTCATGGGCCTCGGTGACGTCTATCTCGGCGCACCTGTCGCCACACCACTGGACCCGCGTCATCGTCTGGTCACCACCAAGTACAACCCGGCACGTACCTGGACCGCCGAAAACTCGGTGGGCATCGGCGGAGCCTACATGTGCGTGTACGGCATGGAAGGCCCCGGCGGCTATCAGTTCGTGGGCCGTACGTTGCAGATGTGGAACCGCTATCGCGAAGTCGCCGCCTTTGACGGCAAACCCTGGCTACTGCGCTTCTTCGACCAGATCCGCTTTTACCCGGTCAGCGCCGATGAACTGCTGCGCATCCGTCGAGACTTCCCGCTGGGCCGCTACCCGCTGGAAATCGAACACAGCACCCTGAACCTGGCCGAATACCAGGCCTTCCTGAGTCAGGAAGCCGAGGGAATCGCCGCCTTTCGCAGCCAGCAGCAGGCCGCTTTCCAGGCCGAACGCGAACGCTGGATCGCCAGCGGGCAAGCCAACTTCGAGAGCGAAGAAAGTGCGGCCCCGCTCACCGATGAGCCTGCACTCGAAGCGGGTCAGCAAGGGATCGACAGCCATATCGCCGGCAACCTCTGGCAAGTGCAGGTCCAGCCGGGTGAACGGGTTGCGGCAGGAGATGTGCTGGTGATTCTGGAGTCCATGAAAATGGAAATCCCGCTGCTGGCTCCCGTGAGCGGCGTCGTTCGCGATGTGCGGGTGCAACCTGGCTCGGCGGTGCGAGCCGGGCAACGTGTGGTCGTTCTGGAAACGGACTGAAACCTTGTGTCTTTAACTCTTTCGACGGAATTCGCCATGAACCACAACGTACTCCCAAGCGACCTGCAACTGGATACACTGCGTGCCGCGTACCAGTCCGGCAGCCTGACGCCCCGGCAACTGATCCTGGCCCTCCATGAAAAGGCCGCCGTACTGAATCCTGACTTTCACCTGTTCATCCACCTGCTCACCCCGGCAGAACTGGAGCCTTACCTCGCCGTACTGGAAAACCGCGATATCAAAGACCTGCCGCTGTACGGCATCCCGTTTTCGATCAAGGACAATATCGACCTTGCAGGCATTGCCACCACCGCAGCCTGCCCGTCCTATGCGTATGTGCCACAACGTTCGGCAACCATTGTCGAGCAACTGATCGCTCTGGGCGCAGTGCCCATGGGCAAGACCAATCTCGATCAATTCGCTACCGGCCTGAACGGCAGCCGTTCACCCTATGGCACATGCCCCAACAGCGTACTCAAGGACTATCCGTCCGGCGGGTCGAGTTCCGGTTCGTCATTGGCCGTGGCATTGGGAGTCAGCAGCTTCTCGCTGGGCACCGACACCGCAGGCTCGGGCCGGGTGCCCGCAGCGCTGAACAATCTGGTCGGCATGAAAGCCAGTAAAGGGCTGATCTCCACGGCTGGCGTAGTACCGGCCTGCCGTACGCTGGATTGCGTCACCACCTTCACTGCCACAGCAAGGGAAGCCAGCCAGTTGCTGGGGCTGGTGGCCAGGCTGGACCCTCGCGACGAATACAGCCGCAGCAACCCGCTGTGGAACGACGCTTCGGCCTTCGGCGCGCCCCGTGCTTTGCGTTTCGGCGTGCCACGTGCCGAAGACCTGGAGTTTTTCGGGTGTGCCGAAGGCCCGCAGTTGTTCGAGGCGGCGCTCGCTCATCTGAAAGCACTGGGCGGTGAAGCTGTCACCCTGGATCTTTCGCCCTTCCTGGAAGCGGCGCGTCTGCTGTATGAAGGCCCATGGGTCGCCGAACGCTACAGCGTGGCCGGGCAATTGATGCAGGAAGCTCCCGACGCCGTGCTGCCCGTTATCCGCGCTGTACTGGCCAAGGCGCCTGCGGTCACGGGTGTCGATACTTTCCGGGCGCAATATCGTTTGCAGGCGCTCAAGGCGATCTGCGACAAGGCGCTTGAAGACCTGGACTTCGTGGTCACGCCCAGCATCGGTCGCCCGGTCACCTCGGCAGAGCTCGAAGCAGAACCGGTGTTGCGCAACTCGGAGCTGGGTTACTACACCAACTTCGTCAACCTGCTGGATTACGCGGCGGTTGCGGTCCCCAGTGCCTTTATGAACAACGGCCTGCCCTGGGGCGTAACGCTGTTTGGTCGGGCCTTTACCGATCAGTACCTGCTGAGCATGGCCGACGCCTTGCAACGCCAGACCGCACTGCCACTGATCGGTGGCCACATTCCAGATCTGCCTCAACCCAAGTCCGCCGCCCGCAATGACATGAGCCGCCTTGTGGTATGTGGCGCCCACCTGGACGGCCTGGCACTGAACTGGCAACTCAAGCAGCGCGGCGCACGCTTGCTGGAAGTGACACAAAGCTCGCCCGACTATCAGTTGTATGCACTGGCAGGCGGCCCGCCGTTTCGTCCAGGCATGTTGCGTGTCGCGCAAGATGGCGTGGCGATAGAGGTGGAAGTCTGGGAGCTACCGAGCCGTGAGCTGGGTTCATTCCTGACCGGCATTCCCGCACCGCTGGGGCTGGGCAAGGTGCAACTGGCCGATGGACGCTGGGAAAGCGGCTTTATCTGCGAACCTTATGGCCTTGAAGGCGCGACCGATATCAGCCATCTGGGCGGCTGGCGTGCTTATCTGCAACAGCGCTGAACCCATAAATAGATAGGCAACTGCGCAGCCTTGGCAGTGACATAGTAAGCGGCCACTCACTTCGCTATGTCACTGTCATGGATGAACTCTGGAAATCCCTCTCTGCTGCTTCCAATCTGGAGCATCCCGATTTCATCATATTGCCGGGGCCTGATTCGGAACGAAAAGACAGCCTCAATGGCTCGGGGGCATTTTCCCTTGCGCCGCTGCATTACCCGACTGACGAAAAACCGCTGCCGGAGATCGCCTCGCCATCACCTTCGGCATTACCCGATACACAAGCCCTACAGCGACTGAAAAAGCTCAGAAAAAGCCCCGGTTTCAAACTGCTTGCCGACTCGATCCTGCTGTTGAAAACCCTGCAACTGGACATGGACTGCCCTCCTCCCCGACGGGCGTATATCGGCGAGCAACTGAAAGCCCTGCTGCTGCAGAAGGCTGGCAAGCAACTGGACCCTGACCACCTGCACATCACCTTCACGACCGAAAACCGGCCCTCGGTCGATGAGCGTGGGCGCGAGCGTTACAGCGCCCGACTCTCCCTGACCGAACTGGCCCTGATATCTGGCGACACGAGCCGGCTGGCAGACCTGCTGAGCTGCACGATAACCGACACATTGCCGGCCCCGGATACGCCATCACTAAGCTCCAGGACACTGTTTGACCTCATCATCAATGCCCCGTGGGTCGATGACTACACCAGCAAGGTCAATGCCTTCTGGCACAAACATGAAACGACTTACCGCGCACTGGCCAGGCTTTCCTTTCTCGATGTGCTGGCACGAAAGTTCGCCCGGAAAAAGATCAGCCGCAACGGTTATTACCTGACGCTAGATGCACTGGGGCTCAAGCACTTTCCAGCCGACAGCCAGGCGCTGGAACAGACCGCACGAGGAAACAGCTCGGAGGTCCGCATGCTGTCTGTCAACGCTCAGCTCGTACCCGGCATCTTTCAGGTCAGGTCGCTGAACACCTCGCATTGCTTCATTCATGTCCTGGGTGATACGGCAACCATCACCGAGTACATCAGTGACGAGCCGCGCCAGATGACCCAACGATTGCTCGACGCCCTTAATGCCTCAAGGCAGCATCGACTCTGGCTGAACAAATACATTGCCGATGAAAGCCTGGCACTCGTGGTCGAGTCGGTAGTGCTTCAGGGTGACGTGTTCAGCCACCTGACAGATGCTCAGAAAACATTCGCACTCGACCTGCTGGAAAGCGTGGATGGCGCCCACGATATCGACCTGCTCAAACCCATTGCACGTGGCCTGACCCTGGCAGGAGCGGTAGACCTCTGGCAGACAAAGGCCCCCATCCTCGGGCAAGTCCCCGCACCGCTGAAAATAGCGGCGCAGCTCATGGCTGAAGTCATCCTCACCCTGCATGGCGCAGAGCTAAACCCTGATCACGTCTTCATTGCCTATCGACGCGGGCACTCGGTCACGCCGCTGGGCAGCATTCTGCGACCTACCGTTCATGTACACGTACCCGACGAGAAACCCGTCAGCCTCAGTGAAGCCCTGATGAGCAATTATCGGGTGCAATACCCTGCCGGCTATATCGACCATGGCGGTCGGTCGGTGGTGTATCTGGACACGACCGGCAAAGGCGTCTGGTCAGCCGACAAGGAGCTTGCGGTTGCGGCCCTGGATATCGAAGAACGGATAAAAGCCATCGACTTTCTGCACCTGATGTCCCGCCGTCTCGATGAATTCTGGGAACAACAGGCGCAGAGGATCGAGCAGATATTTCAGGCCATGTTGATCAGTCAGGCCGTGATCTGCCTGAAACAGGGCAGCCTGCTGCGCAGCGGCTTCGACAGCATCGTGAAGTCATTGACGGACCCCGCTGCGCAATGGCTCACCCTGGGCTTTGAAGTGCAGAACTCATTTGTTGAAGGTGTAGAGCACCAGTATTGCGCTGGCCTGCTGGTGCTTGAGGAGCCCGACAAGCCGCAAAGGGTGCTTTATCAAGCCGGGCTGCCCAAGGCGCTCATTGAATTCAAGAACGATGAGGCCCTTCAGGAATACCTCAGGCAAGCCACCGGGGACGAGAAGTGGCGCACGGCCGTACTGAATTACGTACCGGGCCGCAATCAGGAGCGCTTGAACTATCTGTTCAGGTTATGGGGCGGAGTCCAGGCACCAGACCCGCCTGCTTCGATACTGCGCCCCTGGACAGACGCGATATACAACCCCGATGTGCGCAAGGCATTAAGCCATTCGCTGCATAGATATCTGCTGCCGGGCTCGCCGTTCGCTTTCATGCGCCAGACACTGAAACAGAACACCCTGGAAGAGACCCAACAACAGATCGTGACTTCGACCCAGCTTTCGCTGCGCTACTGGACCCAGCGTCTGAGTCATCTGCAATGGGTGCTGGCCCCCATGTCTTTTCTGCTGACCCCTGCGTTCATTGCGGTACTGGCCATCGACATCGGCATCACGTCCCTGAACATCGTAGCGGCCAATCAGCCCGGCAGTGGTCGCGAGGAAAAGAAGCAGGCGATCCTGTCTGCACTGTCATTGGGGTTGTTCAGCCTGATGCCTTTCACGCCAAGGTTGCTTGGGGCGCTCAAGAAAGTCGTGACGCCTGCAAGAAACATCGTGCGCACACAACGCGCCACAGCCGTTCGCCCCTTGAGCCACGCGTCACTGTTTGGCCATTCAATGCAACCTCGGCAAACCCGTCTGGAGAAGTTCTTTCACACCGACAGCATGCTCAAGGTCTGGACCGTGCCGGGGCATCCACGCTATGGCAACCTGCCTATCCATGCCTGGAAACTGGGACGCAAGTTTCTGCTCTGGACATCCAGCAAAGGTCAGGCCCGCACCCTGGTGGTCAGCACCCATGGCCAGTATCTGCCCTGGAGTTCGACGGTCAAAATCCCCAACGGCACAGAAATACAAACCTATGCACCTCATGGTTATCTTCTTGCCGATCCAAAGCTGCATCGCGTCGTCAGTAAAAAAGTCGGCCCATTTGCCATATCGAATACGGCGGGCAATACCCTGGCGATACCGCCATCTTCACTGCCCTCTCTGGTAGTGACCGACAAACTCATGGCGGGCACCTCGGTTCACGGCAGATTGAAGAATTACACCTTGTCAAAGTTTCAGACTCTGGCCGATGAAAGCTATCAGGACATTGCCAATATTGTGCGCAATTCAAATATCTCGCCTTTCAAAGGGCACCTCCCGCCCGTCCCCATGGATATATTGACGGTGCGTAACCGTTTTGCAATGTCCGCACCCTCGCTGGAAGATCTGTTCAAGACATTATCGGCGCAGGGTATTCATTACGACCGGATTCTTTTGGTGCATTGTCGATGTTCCGCCATTGACGCCTTCCTGCGTCGAAGCCCGGTTTATCTGGCTCCGGCGCTTATCAATGCGCCCTGACTGAAAGTGGCCAGAGACTTGCTTTATATATCCGGTTATTAATGAATCGCCGATTCATTTAATATACGCACTCTCAAGGATATTCAAGAAAGCGGATCTTTCATGCCCCATCACTCTGCAATTACATCTCATCGTTCATTATTACTGACCTTAGTGTTTTTGCTCGGAAGCGGCTTTCTGACAACCTCACTGTTGAGCTATTACGTTTCACGAGAATCCATTCGCAACGCAATTATCAACACTGAGTTGCCATTGACCTCGGATACCGTCTATTCGGAAATCCAGAAAGACCTGGTCCGGCCCGTTCTCATTTCCTCGATGATGTCGCGCGATACTTTCATGCGCGACTGGATTGTCGATGGCGAACGCAACCCGGAACAAATGACCCGTTACCTCAAGGAAGTCATGGATCATTACGGAGCCTACACATCCTTTTTCATCTCCGATTCCACCCATATCTATTACCACGCCAAAGGCATTCTGAAAAAAATCAGCGCCCTTGAACCGCGAGACGCCTGGTATTACCGGGTGCGGGACATGGACGTGCCTTACGAAATCAGCTTCGACCCCGACATGGCCAACAAAGACAACCTGACCTTTTTCATCAACTACAAAGTATTCGACTACAACAACCGGTTTATCGGGGTAGCCGGAGTAGGTCTTACCGTCGATGCCGTCACCCAACTGATTGACCGCTACCAGCAACGCTATGAGCGCAACGTCTACCTCGTCGACACCTTCGGACGCATCGTCCTGACTGGAGCGGGCGGCGGGCCACAAGGCGCAGTGATCGGGCAAAAGCTGCAAGACCTGCCCAGCATGAGTGACCTGCAGGAAAAGCTGCCCAAACCTCACAGTGGCACCTTTGAATACAGCACCGAAGACGAAGGTCATTTTCTGAATGTGCGTTTCATCCCCGAACTGGACTGGTATCTGTTCGTCGACAAACAGGAAGAAAAAGCCCTGAGCGACATTCGCCAGTCGCTGTACCTGAACCTGTTCATCTGCCTGATCGTGACGCTGGTGATTGTCGGGCTCCTGCATCGCATCATCATCAGCTACCAGCAAAAACTTGAAACCCAGGCCGCGCTCGACAGCCTGACCGGCTTGCCCACTCGTCGAGGCTTCAACCTGCTGGCCGTCAATACGCTCAAGGATACGCAACGCGAAGCCACGCCCCTTACGGCGCTGCTGCTGGACCTGGATCACTTCAAGCGGCTCAATGACACTCATGGTCATCTGGCGGGCGATGAAGTGCTGGCCGGTTTTGCCAATGATCTGAAAAGCTGTCTGCGCCAGTCAGACATCATTTGCCGCTGGGGCGGTGAAGAGTTCATCATCCTGCTCAAGGGCAGCGACACCAAAGGCGCCCAACGCATCGCCGAGAAAATCCGTGAACTGGCCGAACAGCACGTTTATATATTTTCCGGCCTGCCATTACAGGTCACCGTCAGCGTAGGGCTGGCCGAACTGCAAAGCGGTGATACCCTGCAAAGCCTGATCGCCCGTGCCGACAGCGCGCTCTATCGCGCCAAACTCAATGGCCGCAACCAAGTCTGTATCGAGAACCCTATCCCGGCATGAACACAACAGCGACACACACAGACCCCGGCCTGTGCCCGGTATGCGGCTTCAGCAACAGTTGCACACTGGCGGACCCACGCACGGTCGATCAAGCCTGCTGGTGCTTTTCGCAGACCATTGACCCGGCCGTGCTGCAAGCCCTGCCCGCCGAGATCCGCAACCTGGCCTGCCTGTGCCCGCGCTGCGCCGGCATCGCAAACAGTGTGCAGGCCAAACCGGAACGATAGGCGTACCATGCGCGCTCCTTGCCCATCGCCCTGTTACCCTCATGCGTCTTGACCGCTTTCTCAGCAACCTGCCCCGCTTCAACCGCCAGCATGTCCGCCTGGCGCTGGCCAGTGGGCGAGTCAAAGTCGATGGCCTGGTGATTGGCGATCCACATCATGAAGTGCGCGAGTTCAGCCGAGTGGAATTCGACAGCGAATTACTGCAGGCCGGCAAGGCAGCCCGTTATTTCATGCTGCACAAACCGCGAGGCTATGTGAGTGCAACAGTCGATGCACAACACCCGACCGTACTCGACTTGCTGGATGAACCCGACAAACATGAACTGCACATCGCCGGTCGGCTGGATTTCAATACCACCGGCCTGATGCTGATCACCAACGACGGACAGTGGTCACGTCGCCTGACCCAGCCTCAAACCAGACTTTCAAAAGTGTATTACGTCGAGACAGAGCAAGTTATCGACGAACGGTACATAGCAAAGTTTGCCGAAGGTTTTTACTTTGCCTACGAGAACATCACCACACAACCTGCCGCTCTGACCCTGCTCGGACCTCGCCGTGCAAGGCTCAGTATCGTGGAAGGCCGTTACCATCAGGTAAAACGGATGTTCGGTCATTTCGACAATAAAGTACTGATTCTGCATCGAGAAAGCATGGGGCCTCTGGCCCTGGCCCCCGAGCTAGAGCCCGGCAGCTATCAGGCACTGAGTAGCGCTCAAATTCAGTCGATCTGAAAAAGTCACTACCATTCGGCGGAACGGCCAGATCAATTACGAACGGCACTTGCGGGTTCCCGGATCGCCTGCTTGAATCCAATCGTCAGTCCACATGTGACTGGCAAGTCAGCAACGCATTCTAAGAAACCTTTTGCCGTATCGAGCCCTCGGGTTCACGACAAATTGCCCGCCAATAACAATACCTGTCGAACAGATCGTTTGGATCGACATGGGCCTTCAAGGCTAATGCCTACCTGTCACCAAACCGTGCATTTTTTTATTTGCGCTAGCGCATACGCATATCTGTAAGTCAGGAGACATACATATGAGGCCAGAAATCGCCGTGCTTGATATACAAGGACAGTTTCGGGTTTACACGGAGTTCTACCGCGCAGATGCCGCGGAAAAAACCATCGTCATGGTTAACGGCTCGCTGGCCACCACCGCTTCCTTTGCCCAGACCGTTCGCAACCTGTATCCACAGTTCAATGTGGTGCTTTACGACCAACCCTATGCCGGGAAATCCAAGCCGCACAACCTGCATGAAAAACCCCTGACCCGGGAAATGGAAGGCCAGATACTGCTGGAGCTGATCGACCACTTCAACGCCGAACACATCATGTCGTTTTCATGGGGCGGAGCCGCGGCACTGGTTGCATTGTCACACCGGCCAAAACGCATCGAGAGTGCGGTCATCAGTTCGTTCTCGCCGATCCTCAACGAACACATGCGCGGCTACCTGAACCGTGGCCTGAAGCACCTGGGCGACCATAACCGCTATGAAATGGGCCACCTGATCAACGACACCATCGGCAAACATCTGCCATCGCTGTTCAAACGCTTCAACTATCGTCACGTCAGCAGCCTGGACCTGCATGAATACGACCAGATGCACTATCACATCAGCCAGGTACTGGAACTCGATCCGGACAACTACCTGACCGCTGCGAAGAACATCAACGTCCCCATACTGTTCATGAACGGCGCTTGGGACGAATACACCGCAGCGGACGACGCGGTGCTCTTTGCTCAACACGTACAGAACTGCAGCTTCAGCACCATCGAAGCCGCCGGACACTTTCTGGACATGGAACACAAAGCCGCCTGCCGCGACTCGAAAAAGGCACTGATGGGTTTTCTGCAACCAGTAGCAGAACCCGCTCGCCACGCCTACAACCAGGCTGCGCACCATGCATTCGCCTTCTGAGCCCGGCGCTCGACAGAGCCGAGGGACCATTCGCCAACGCAGGGAAAGCAGCAACTGGCGAATGGTCTCCCTGGGCGCAGTACAGCCAGAAAGCGCGGCTGGATGAATTTAGCGCTTTAACTCGCACCGGGCATCTGGTACAAAGTCAGCCGCTCAGAGCGGGTATAGTTTAGTGGCAAAACGAAAGCTTCCCAAGCTTTAGTTGAGGGTTCGATTCCCTCTACCCGCTCCAGCCTTTCCTTAGAAAAATCCTTTTTAATCAACATCCTCTGCTGATTAACTTCTGCAATACCATTGATCAATTTCCCCATCCTGAGTCCATCTGGCAGCAATACCCACTGGGCATAGATCTCTTGAGATTTTGTGAGCTGCGCCCACGATGGGACCGGTAAGATCAGCCCTGCATCCCGCGAACGCACAAACAATCTCAGCGCCGCGAGCCGCAATCATGACTCACGGATGATCGCCACTCGATCATGTGCCCCCGTCGCGGACATAGGCGCCAAGCGAGGTGGGGCAAAGCGGCGCACGCCTGAGTTGAAGCACATCAAATTCCCTGAATCGTACCGGTTCAGTGAAACTATCAGTTACCAAGTCAAATTGACCTGGGGCGTTATCGGGCAGCAACCTTCTCGTTTTGGTCTGAACTCATACAGGGACTTCACGTGGAGGAGGATAAACACGACTCTTTTTTTGACTCACTCTTGCATCAGAAGCGCCCAAACGCTGGAGCCTCATGGGCAGCGTGGGCCAAAACCTCTATACCAGAACCCATGTACGCCCCCAAAGATGAATGGCCATCTCCCAAGCAGCGCGCAGACCTAGTCTTCGCCAAATCCTGCGTTGCTGAAAATTGGTGCAGCACAGAAGCAGGAACGATCACCGAACCAGCCTCCAACTTCGGCAACATCATGGTTGTTGCCTCCATGCTTTTGCCTTCGTCGGCAGATGCATTGGCAATGGCCATCGGTGCTGATGCCGGACTGGGCCGTGTTGCTGGCGGTGGCATCATGCAAAAGCGTATGACGTGGGCAATACGTGGCGCCGGGGGACCGATAAGCGTTTTTATAATGGGCATGCTCCCCACCAAAATGGGTGACGGCACACTCCATACAGATGAACAACTGCGCAGCATGGGCAAGGCCACAACACGGGTGCGCTTTCAGTTCAGGCGTGATGCCGAAGGCATAGCAAAGATCTACGGCATTCACACCGGCGCGTCAGGTGATGACTCGGTACGCATAGTGCAGGTGAAGTGGAACGCAACCAAAACTGCGATGGAGGCCGAACTAAACGGGATCACCATTCTCTGGACGCCGCCAAACAGCTCTTCAGGAATGCCACCACTGACTTACCCCGACCAAAGCAGTGAGCAACTGGGTGCCATCCTTGTACACCCAATCCCGGAAAACACGGACAGCCTGATTGAAGGCCTTCCCGGCGACGACATTACAACTGACGACTGTATTCTGGTCTTTCCGGCAGAAACGGGCTTAAAGTCGCTGTATGTGGTTTATGCAAAGCCGCTTGGCGGAGACCACAGCTATCATCCAGCCCCCAGAGGGCTTACAGCTTTTCCAGATGCACGGATTACCCCACGGAAAACATCGATACAGGGCGGAGGGGGGCTACGCAAACGATGGAAGACAAGAGATGGCACTATTTTCGAGTGGGATAGCCAACATGGGACTGTTGAGAAATACAATAAGCGCGGAGCCCATCTTGGAGAGTTTAATCACGAAACAGGTGAGCAAACCAAAGACGCAGATAAAAACAGACAGGTAGAACCATGAAATTTATCATCGAAGCATTCGACAAAGAGAACGAATTTCTAGATTTTGAAATTGTTCTACCAGATGACTGCGAAGCCCAACTAGCCGAAATTATGAATTGGTCATCACCGCAGCGAGGTATTGAAGGTTACAACCTTAGCAATACCCAGCTGTCCAGCATCGAGGTGTTGGCAGGTAAGCGTTTCAACGACGAGAAACACATATTTCAACTGACCTGTAACGTAAGTTGAATTAAAACCTCCCACGGCTGCCAGGAGGCGTGCGGGCTGTGATCGAGATCGACTATCCCGAATCAGACGGTCGCTCAAGTCTGAGCCGATACGCCAACAGGCAGGAGCAATCGGGCGGCGCTCCGCTTCTTCGCGAGAGGCGCGTACACCCGAACAAAATGTATCTCCTTCAATGAAGTCTCGCGGATAAATCCGCTCCTACCTGCTGATGCCGATAAGTTGAGGTCATAAATCACTTTGAGGGAGGCAGCTTGCTGGCGACCTCGCTCCCGACCTTCGCCGTCAACCAGATCGATTTATTCCTGTTCACCGGATTACTGATGAAACCGTGGTCATGCAATCGACTCATAAGTTTTTCGTCGTACTTCATGATCGTTGCTCCACTCATATTCAAAAGTAATGTCGAGCTTGTGGGTATCTGCAGGCAGCCCCACAAAGCCCGACACAACTACTGAACCATGACCAGGCTTTGAAGTGAACACCCGACCTCAGCATGCTCCAGGCGGAATGCCGTTCTTGTTGAAGTCCTTCAGCCGCTCCCTTTCCTTCTCGGTCGAATGCGCGGGGGTGTCGTTCTCGGGTTTGTCCTGTTGCTTCTGCTTATCGTCACTCATGGTCTGACCTCCTTTGGCCATCAGTCCAGACAGGTTTTACGCTTGGTATTCAAAAGAGCCTGACAAGTGGATAACAGTTCCTGCCAATTGCCTCATTGCAGAGAAACCGCCGGGGTATCGCCTTTGAACTTTTCCGGGACGATGGGTTTCAGACACCTGAATTCATGGAGAAACCTTATGACCCAGACAGCATTGGTCGTCGGTGCCAGCGGCATCGTCGGTAGCGAAACCACTCGACTCCTGATTGAAAACGGCTGGCAGGTTGCGGCGCTTTCGCGCAATCCATCCCCCGCGAAAGGCGTGATCCCGGTCGCTGCTGATCTTCAGGACCCCGCATCGCTGCGCTCGGCGCTGGCAGACCTGAAACCTACCCATGTATTCATCACGACCTGGTCACGGCAAGCGACCGAAGCCGAGAACATTCGGGTCAACGCCGCCATGGTGCGCAATGTGCTGGACGCCGTTCGCCCGGCCGCAAGCGTAAAGCACGTGGCGCTGGTCACGGGCTTGAAGCATTACCTCGGCCCTTTCGAGGCCTATGGCAAAGGCAGCCTTCCGCAGACGCCGTTCCGTGAGGATCAGGGTCGCCTGGATGTAGAGAACTTCTACTACGCGCAGGAAGATGAAGTATTCGCCGCCGCCGAAAAGGACGGTTTCAGTTGGAGCGTGCATCGCCCGCATACGGTCACAGGCGTCGCCGTGGGCAACGCGATGAACATGGCGACAACCCTCGCCGTCTACGCCACCATCAGCAAACACACTGGACGCCCGTTTGTATTTCCCGGCTCACGGGTGCAATGGGACAGCCTCACCGACATGACCGATGCCCGGCAACTTGCCAGACAGCAGCTCTGGGCAGCGACTACACCAGAGGCCGCCAATCAGGCATTCAATATCACCAACGGCGATGTCTTTCGCTGGAAATGGATGTGGGGCCAGATCGCCAACTACTTCGGCCTGCAACCGGCCGACTTTCCATCGGCGCCCTCTCCACTCGAAACGCAGATGGCCAACGACCAGAGCGCCTGGAGTCAGATCGTTGCAGAGCATGATCTGCGCGAAGCCGACATCAGCCGCCTGATATCCCCATGGCACACCGATGCAGACCTTGGACGTCCCATCGAAGTAGTCACCGATATGTCGAAAAG
This sequence comes from Pseudomonas serbiensis, assembly GCF_030580745.1. Classification (NCBI taxonomy): domain Bacteria; kingdom Pseudomonadati; phylum Pseudomonadota; class Gammaproteobacteria; order Pseudomonadales; family Pseudomonadaceae; genus Pseudomonas; species Pseudomonas serbiensis. The sequence continues at coordinate 55,063 of NZ_JAUQOO010000008.1, read as the reverse complement.
CAGGGCATTGGGCTTCAGCGCCTATCAGGCCAGTGACCAGGCCTTTTTCGATGTATTCGACAGGTTGCGCGCTGAGCGTTTGATACCCTGACTGATAAGTTAAGGCGTACATATCACTAAGTGGGAGGGGCCTTGGCCGCGACTTCAATGCTGTCGCGGCCAAGGCCCCTCTCACAATGTGTAACTACCATCCCTGCCTACATCAACTCTCCACCACCGGAAAACTCAAGACTGTCGTAGTCCCGACGGGATCATGCGTCGTCACTACAAGCTCGCCTCCCAACTGCGTTGCCAAAGCCTTTGTGAGTTTGCGGCCCAGCCCTTTGCGTCGCGGCGTGGAGTCCGTGGTTTCGTCAGGCAGGCCGACCCCGTTGTCCGAGACGGTCAGCACAAACTGTTGGTTGGTACGGCAAAAATCTACTGTGATGCTACCTGCGCGCCCATCGGGAAACGCATGCTTCAAGGCATTGGTAATGAGTTCATTGGTGATGAGCCCCACAGCCCCGGCACGATCCAGAGGCAGTGTAAGGGCCTGTGCCTTTACAAGCATTTCAATGGGCCGGGTTTCGGCCATGCTGTAATTCAACCCGGCGACCAGGTCCTGGAGGTATTCATTCATGTCAACGGATACCTCACCATCGTGGTGAGCCAGGCGATCATGCATGGAGGCAACAACGTTTATCTGTCCGGCCGCCTGCCTGAGGGCCGAGGCGACGTCGGGGGCAGAGTGGACGGCTTGCAGATGCAGGGTGGCGATGGTGCGCTGCATGTCGTTTTTGACCCGATGCCCGAACTCTACGAGCAGCAACTGTCGTTCGCGCTCGCCTTTCTCGGCCAGGGCACGCGCCTTCTCCGCATCATCGTGGGCGATGGCCGTCTGGCGCTGCAATTGCTCGGTTTCGAGGTAGGCATTGCGCAATGCCGACCCCATTAGCGTAATAAGTGCACTGGTCATGATGAATAGCGTGAGGCTGAATGCGCCACTGGGTGCAGCAATACTCAAACTGCCGAGCGGGGGAAGGAAGAAATAAGCAGCAATGGCTGAACTCAGGGCTGTGGCAAACAGACCGAAACGCCGTCCGAAAAAAATCGCCGAGAACAGGATGGCCGGCAAGAAAAACAATATGGGCAAGGGTGGAATCGCGGTGAATACTTTTGCTCTCAATAAATACGCGCTCCATACAATCAGCAGCGTCAGCCCCCATTTCAGGGGCTGGGGCAAATCAAGACGTATCAGTGCGCGCACATCAAACCGGGTAACTGGCATCACGTGTTCCCAAATAACCAAACTCTACAAACCTGACTGATAAAACGTCCCTTCCCGGCGGCTTAACAACAAAGGCCGCCCCTTGGAGTCACTCTGTTTCAACCCGATTGCGCCCCAGACTCTTCGCCCGATACAGCAGCCGATCCGCCTCTCTCAAACTTGCAGCGTAGCTCTCTCCTTCGGACAACCGCGTAGCGACCACGCCGGCACTGATGGTAACAACCTTCAAGGCACTGCCCGAATGTTCAATGCCAGCGGCATGGATGGCTGACCTTATGAGTTCAGCCACACTCAATGCACCGGCCAGATCGGTATCCGGCAGCAAGACCACAAACTCTTCCCCGCCATATCGAGCGGCCAGGTCGGCAGGGCGACGGATATTGGCCTGTATAAGGCGCGCCACCTGTTGCAGGCATTGGTCGCCCATAACATGACCGTAGGTATCGTTGTATTGCTTGAACCAGTCGATATCGAGAAGAATCAGCCCGATACTTTGTCCGTTACGCCGCGATTGAGCTTCCTCTTTCTGTAATGCGGCATCGAAGCATCTTCTGTTAGCCACGTTTGTGAGGCTGTCTGTTTGCGCCAGTATTTCCAGTTCGCTGCGTGCGATATTGAGTTGTTTTTCAGCCTTCAGCAGTTTCTGAACCTGGCTGTAAAGCACAACCCCGAGCAACGTGAGTGCAAAAATGATGAAACCGGCAATGGCGAACGAGCGGTAGGCATATGTCCACCAGTTGGAGAATACGTATTCATAGGAAAACCCCGCAGCCGTCACCATTGGCAGCCCTTGCAGGCGGCGATAGGCATATATCCGTTCAATACCGTCCACTACAGAAGTGATAATGGCGGTACCTCTATCGCTTACAGGCAGGTATCTGCTGAAGATTTCCCCCTTGGAAATATTGGTCACCACCAAGGTCCCAACTGCCGGGCGACGTGCCAGCAGGTCCCCGTTATCAAGGGCTAGAAAAATGACGCCTTTATCATCAACTTCCATGCGCTCAAAAAAACGCTGGAAATAAGCAACAGGAATCGTGGCCAGGGCAACCCCCGCAAAGCCACCATCCGGACTTTGAATACGGCGACTGACCGGAATCACCATTTCTCCGGTAGTGCGGCTTGTGATGATCGAACCAATATGAATCGAATCATCAATGTTTTCGCGGTGATAAATAAAATAGTCGCGATCGCTGTTATTTTTTTTGCTGACGTTTGGCGAGAAGGAGTTGGCGATCCAGTTTCCCTCTTCGTCATAGATGAAAAGTCCCTGAATACTGTCCATCGTGGCAGTGTCCTGGGACATGATTTTGTGCAGGCGTAGTTGCTGGGGCCGGTCCATGCCCTCGCTCTCTACCCGCTCAACGATATCCCTCAACTTGTTGTCAGCCTGACGGACGGTGTCTTGAGCCTGTTGCTCGGCAGCACTGACAATATTTGAAACACCCATTTGGGCATTTGCCAGACGTTCATCGGCCGACTGTTGGATTTGCCAGGCTGTGGCCAGTATCAGGGAGACGCAGACCAGAACAATGAAACCTATAAGCCCTGCCGACAGGGCTTTAGGTGTGAGCCGGGCCGATACGAAGGGTATGGGCGTCATGGTTTCTCGTCATTTTCTTGGCAGATCCGTGCTTTGCTGCACATTTCATACCCAAGGGGATGACGAGTATTGTGCGAATTTACACCTTCACCCAGCGCTCCACTTTGATTTCCGGCAAGTCCTGGCGGCGCATGTATACACGAAGCGGTTCGGTGATATTCAGTCGGCTGTCGATGTTCTGGTCGAGCAGCAGTTGCAGGCGCTCGCGGCTGAGGCTCATCTGGGCGCCGGAGCCTGCACTCCAGACGAATTCACTGGTGGGGGTGATGCTGTCTTCGGTGACGTCCATGCCAAAAGAGTCTTCGCTGAAACGAACGATGAAATGTTTGTGCTTGTGGTGATAGCCCACAAAACCTTCAAGTTGCTCGGCGGCTTCGCAGATGTCGCTGGAAGTGGTGCTCATTGTGTTTTCCTCAAAGAGCCTGACGGAAGATGCCTTCAATCTGTTCCTGATTGGCCGGGCGCGGATTGGTCAGGCCGCAGGCGTCTTTCAAGGCATTGGCAGCCAGAGTCGGGATGTCTTCTTCCTTCACGCCCAGCGCCACGAGGCCTGACGGAATTTCCACCGACGCCGACAGTTTGCGGATCGCCGTAATAGCCGCACGGGCACCGTCCTCAGGGGACAGGCCGCGAATATCGGCGCCCATGGCGTGAGCCACGTCGGTCAGGCGCGCAGCACTGACGGCGGCGTTGAAACTTTGCACATGAGGCAGCAATACCGCGTTGCAGACGCCATGGGGCAAATCATAGAAACCGCCCAACTGGTGCGCCATGGCATGCACGTAACCCAGCGAAGCGTTGTTGAACGCCATACCCGCCAGGAACTGCGCATAGGCCATGTTTTCCCGGGCAACGATATCCGTACCGTCAAAAACCGCCTTATGCAGGTTGCCCGCAATCAGGTTCATGGCCTTGATGGCGCAAGCGTCGGTGATCGGGGTAGCAGCGGTCGACACATAGGCTTCGATGGCGTGGGTCAGTGCGTCCATGCCCGTGGCGGCGGTCAGGGACTTAGGCATGCCGACCATCATCTTCGGGTCGTTCACCGACAGGATCGGCGTGACGTTGCGGTCGATGATCGCCATTTTCACGTGGCGCACTTCATCGGTAATGATGCAGAAGCGAGTCATCTCGCTGGCAGTACCGGCGGTGGTATTGATCGCGATCAGCGGCAGTTGAGGTTTTTGCGAGCGGTCAACGCCTTCGTAATCGCTGATATGCCCGCCGTTACTGGCGCACAGGGCAATTCCCTTGGCGCAGTCATGGGGTGAGCCGCCACCGAGGGAAATCACGAAATCGCATTGGCGCTCTTGCAGCAGCGCGAGGCCTTTTTCCACGTTGCTGATGGTCGGATTGGGCTTGGCACCGTCGTACACCACAGCATCGATCCCCTGCTCCACCAACAGGCCCGCGACCTGAGCCGCGACACCGGCCTTGGCCAGCCCGGCATCGGTGACGATCAGTGCCTTGAGGAACCCGTATTTGCGGATGGCTTGCATGGCTTCATCAATGCAACCGGAGCCAATAATGTTCACGGCGGGAATGAAAAAGGTGCTGCTCATGGCGAATCCTCATCTCTGGCTGGCTCAGGTGTCCGACAAGACGGCGGGTCTGGGACCTTGGGTTTGCCTGTAGCTTCTGCCTTAGCGCAGGCGCAGACGTTGATCCAGCTCAATGAAGCGCAACTGCAGGCTACCGATGGTCGCAACTGTACGGTTGAATCTGTGCATAGCTGTAGACGTACGATTGATTGGACCTGTGGCTATATGCCCATTCTGTATACAAAAAACATTAAAAATGGATTGGGATCATGTCTTCTCGTGAAAACACCGGTATGGCTCTGGGCCTGCTGGGCGTCATCATTTTCAGCCTGACACTGCCGATGACCCGCATCGTGGTGCAGGAACTTCACCCACTGCTCAACGGCATCGGTCGTGCGCTGCTGGCCGCGATTCCGGCGGCGGCGCTGCTGTACTGGCGGCGGGAAAAGTGGCCGACGCGGCAACAACTCAAAGGGCTGGCGCTGGTGATCTTTGGCGTGATCATTGGTTTTCCGGTGCTGTCGGCCTGGGCCATGCAGACCTTGCCCGCCTCTCACGGCGCACTGGTCAACGGCATACAGCCGCTGTTTGTCGCGATCTATGCAGCGTGGCTGTCCCACGAGCGTCCATCCAAGGCCTTCTGGGGCTGCGCGGCACTGGGCAGCGCATTGGTGCTCGCTTATTCGCTGATGAGTGGTGCCGGTGGCATTCAGATAGGTGATCTGTGGATGCTGGCTGCCGTCGCCGTAGGCGGGCTGGGTTACGCGGAAGGTGGCCGACTGGCCAAGGAAATGGGCGGCTGGCAAGTAATCTGCTGGGCCTTGGTGCTGTCGAGCCCTGTGCTGATCGGCCCTTTCATTTATTTCGCCGCACAACACCAGGGGCCTGTGTCCAGCGGGACCTTGTGGGCCTTTGCCTATGTGGCGTTTTTTTCGCAGTTCCTGGGCTTCTTTGCGTGGTATTCAGGGCTGGCGATGGGGGGGATTTCGCGGGTCAGCCAGGTTCAGCTGTTGCAGATCTTCTTCACCATGGCCTTGTCGGCCATGTTCTTTGGCGAACATATCGAACCGATGACCTGGGTTTTCGCCGCTGCCGTCATTGCCACGGTGATGCTGGGGCGCAAGACATCGGTCATTGCGCCGCCAAAACCGGCCACATCCCTCAGCTGAGAAAGCCGTCTGCCTGGAGCAAGGTTTCCAGGCAGTGTTCGGTAATGCCGTAGAACGTCTTGAGTTCCTGAATACGCGCCAGCAACTGCGCCGGGTCGACCGGCTCGGCGCGTTTGACCGCCAGGATCATCTTGTTCTTGTTGGTGTGCTCCAGGGAAATGAACTCGAACACCTTGGTTTCGTAGCCACAAGCTTCAAGCAGCAAGGCACGCAGGCTGTCGGTGACCATTTCCGCCTGCTGGCCCATGTGCAAACCGTATTGCAGCATCGGGCGCAGCAAGGTCGGGCTCTGGATCTGCAAACGGATCTGTTTGTGGCAGCACGGCGAGCACATGATGATCGACGCACCGGAACGAATGCCCATATGAATGGCATAGTCAGTGGCGATATCGCAGGCGTGCAGGGCAATCATCACGTCCAGATCGCTGGGCGCCACGCTACGGACGTCGCCATGCTTGAACACCAGACCAGAATGCTCAAGCCGCTCGGCTGCGGCGTTGCACAGGTTCACCATGTCTTCGCGCAGTTCAACGCCGGTAACCTGCCCTTGTGCCTGCAAGGTGTTGCACAGGTAATCGTGGATCGCGAACGTCAGGTAGCCCTTGCCGGAGCCGAAGTCAGCCACCTTGACCGGCTGATCGAGCTGGAGCGGCGATGAGGTCAGGGCATGGGAAAACACTTCGATGAACTTGTTGATCTGCTTCCATTTGCGCGACATGGCCGGGATCAGCTCATGCTGCTTGTTGGTCACGCCCAGATCGGCGAGAAATGGACGGCTGAGTTCCAGATAGCGTTTCTTCTCACGATCATGCCCGGCCGATGGCGCCTCGCGCTCTTGCTGTGCCTTGCTCTTGAACAGCGTGCTCTTGCCCTTCTTGCCGAACTCCAGTTGCACCTCATCGGTCAGCGACAGCAAATGTGCATTTTTAAACGACTCGGGCAGCAAGCCCGCAATGACATCCACCGCCTCTCGCAAGGGGAAGTTCTTGGTGATATCGCGGGTCTTGTAGCGATACACGAACGACAGGCATGGCTGATCCTTGACCGTCAGTGGCTTGATGATGACCCGCTGCAACTCAGCTTCGGAGCCCACGTATCTGGCCAGAACCAGTTTGATGAGAGAGTTCTGGGAAAGGCTGGTGTCCAGCAAACCCAGGAACTGCGCGCGATGGTCCGGCGTGGGTCTGGAGGAAGTGGCAGTGGCTGACATCGAAAAACGCCTCGGGCGGCTGGAGCTGAACAGGAAGGGAGCCATTTTAGGCGGGTTGAAGGTTCAGGGTTAATAAATATGTATGACTGATGCCGATCAGTTAAGGCACAAACAAAACGTGTGGGAGGCAGCTTGCTGGCGAAAAAGTCTGAAAACCGGCAGATATTCTGCGTCTGTACGCGAAGTTGCCAGCAAGCAGCTCCCACAAAGTGACTTATGACCGTAACTGACAGGCCTTATCCCAGAACCACCAACCGGTTGCTCAACTCGCCGCGATCATGGGTCACCGGAACATGATCGGCCAGCAATTCGCCGCAGGCATGGATGCAGCCCAGAAAGCCCTGCACCGCCTGCCCGTCCCGGATCTGCTGGGTAAAGACATCAACCATCGCCTTCCAGATATCGCTGTGCAAGCGAGTGGCAATACCGTGATCCACCAGGATTTCGACGTAGCGCTCTGCCTCGCAGACGAACACCAGAATCCCGGTGCCGCCCACCGCGTTATGCAGGTTCTGTTCGAGAAACAGCCGACGGGCCAGGTTCCCGGCCCGCCAGCGCCGAACCGCGGTCGGGACCAGATGACTGGTGACCGCCGGAATACGGCACAGCAGGGCCACGATGATGAAGGTACTCATCTGCGCCAGCAGCAATTCATTGGCGCTCAGCACATCCATGAAGAAATTGATGACGCCCGGCAGCAACAGGCCGATCAGCCCGGCCCAGACCAGAGGCATGTAGGCGTAGTCATCGGCTCTGGCTGCCAGGACCGTGACCAGTTCGGCATCGGTGCGCAGTTCAAGACGACCAATCGCTTCTGCGACCTGCTGCTGTTCATCTTTATTGAGTAAAGCCATTTCCAGTGTCCTGTTACCAGTTGCCCGAAGCCCCGCCGCCGCCAAATCGGCCCTTGCCGCTTGCCGCCCCTTCGCGTGAAGCCGCACAGACCAGTACGGCCCTTCTCAAGCAGACAAACACAATCAGCAACACACCGACAATCAGCCCTCCGGCAATCTGCCAGGCCACATCGCTGCTGGCCTGCACGTCGTAGACGCTGAATTCGGTCGAGGGCTCGGGTTCGTCCGGTACATGACCGCCCAGCGCCATGATCATGGCCCGCGCGCCACGTTCGATGCCCGTGGCAAAGCGGCTGCGGTTGAATTCCGGGGCAATCAGCATGTTGATGATGAGCGACGCCTGAGCCTCGGTAAGACGATCGTCCAGGGCGGAACCCACCTCGATCAGGACTCTGCGCTTGTCGCGGTCGACAATCAGCAGGGCACTGTTGTCCCGGCCCTGGCTGCCCAATCCCCATGCGCTGCCCAGTCGCGAACCGTAATCCTCGATGGTCGTGCCTTGCAAGTCGACCACGGTAACCAGCACGACCCGCTCCCCGGTCACTTGCTCATGGGCCTGTAGCATTTTCGCCAGACGCACCGTTGCCTGGCTGTCGAGCATTTGCGCCGAGTCGACTACATTGCCCGTCATTGGCGGGAACACCAGAGCGAGCTGTTCGGCCTGCACCTTCAGAGCGCTCCCCCACAACATCGCTATATAAAACATATGCTGTAACACAAACTTCAACACCCGACCTCCGGTGATTTTTTGTTCTATTGGATGGACACGCCTTAGCCAAAATAGAAGTTCCCCGGCATAATCCCTCGCCAACGCCCGAGTCGGTCGAATCTGACTGGATTCGATATGCCTCGGGCAACGAAACGAACAGCGTCTACCCTTCGCGTTGTTTGCACAATAAATGCCAAAGGTCTAAAACCCAAAATCTGGCTACCCGGTATTAAACGCGAGTTACCGGCAAAAGCCTTGAGAAATCATTCATGAATAAGCTGTGTTTATTAGGTCTGCTGGTCGGTTTGGCCAGTCAATCGGTAATGGCCGACGCCACTTCCACTACCGCTCCCTCCGCCAAAGCCACACTGCAAGCCAAGAATGCCTTCATCTCCAACCTGATGAAACAAATGACCCTTGATGAAAAGATCGGTCAGTTGCGCCTTATCAGCATCAGCGGTGAGATGCCTCAGCCGAAAATTCTCAAGGAAATTGCCGCAGGAAGGATCGGCGGAACATTCAACTCCATTACACGCTCGGAAAACCGCCCATTGCAAGAAGCGGCTGTAGCCCATAGCCGTCTGAAGATTCCGATGTTCTTCGCCTATGACGTGATTCATGGCCATCGCACGATTTTCCCGATCAGCCTGGGCATGGCTGCCAGCTGGGACATGGACGCCATCGCGCTGACCGGCCGGATTTCTGCGAAGGAAGCCAGCGCCGACGGCCTGGACATGACCTTTGCCCCCATGGTCGACATCTCCCGTGACCCACGCTGGGGACGCAGCTCCGAAGGCTTCGGCGAGGACACCTATCTGGTGTCGCGTATCTCCGAAGTGATGGTCAAGTCCTTCCAGGGCAAGAGCGTCGCCGCGAACGACAGCATCATGGCAGCCGTCAAACACTTCGCCCTGTATGGCGCGGTCGAAGGCGGGCGTGACTACAACACCGTGGACATGAGCATGACGCGCATGCACCAGGATTACCTGCCACCTTACCGCGCAGCTATCGATGCCGGTGCCGGCGGTGTCATGGTCGCACTCAACTCGATCAACGGTGTTCCGTCCACTTCCAACATGTGGCTGATGCAAGACCTGCTGCGCAAGGACTGGGGCTTCAAAGGCGTGACCATCAGCGACCACGGCGCCATCAAGGAGCTGATCGAACACGGCGTTGCCAAGGACTATCGCGAAGCCGCCAAGCTGGCGATCAAGGCTGGCATCGACCTGAGCATGAACGACGTGGCCTACGGCGAGCAATTGCCCGGTCTGGTGAAGGACGGTGAGGTTTCCATGAAGGAAATCGACAACGCCGTACGTGAAGTGCTGGGCGCCAAGTACGACATGGGCCTGTTCGCAGCGCCTTATGGTCGTATCGGCGTTGCCGCCGATGATCCGGCCGACACTTACTCCGATGATCGCCTGCACCGCGCAGAAGCTCGCGATGTCGCCCGCAAGACTCTGGTGCTGCTGAAGAACCAGAACGAAACCCTGCCACTGAAGAAGCTAGGGACCATCGCCGTGATCGGCGGTCTGGCGAAAAGTCAGCTCGACATGCTGGGCAGCTGGTCCGCAGCCGGCCGGCCGAACCAGTCGGTGACCGTGTATGAAGGCCTGACCAGAGCTGTCGGCGACAAGGCCAAGCTGGTCTATGCCCGTGGCGCGAACGTCAGTGACAACGAGCACATCCTCAACTACCTGAACTTCATCGAACACGAAGTGGAAGTCGATCCACGTCCTGCTCAGGAAATGATCGACGAAGCCGTGAAGGTAGCCGAGCAGTCCGACGTGATCGTGGCCGTTGTAGGTGAGTCCCGTGGCATGTCCCATGAATCGGCAAGCCGCAGCAGCCTGAACATTCCGGGCAAGCAGCGTGATCTGATCAAGGCCCTGAAAGCCACCGGCAAGCCGCTGGTTCTGGTGTTGATGAATGGCCGCCCGCTGGTACTGGTCGACGAACTGGAACAGGCCGATGCCATGCTCGAAACCTGGTTCCCGGGCACCGAAGGCGGTAACGCCGTGGCTGACGTGCTGTTTGGCGACTACAACCCGTCGGGCAAACTGGCCATGTCCTTCCCGCGCTCGATCGGCCAACTGCCGGTCTACTATGCGCACCTGAACACCGGCCGTCCGTACACGCCGGGCAAGCCAGGCAACTACACCTCGCACTACTTCGAGGAACCCAACGGCCCGTTGTTCCCGTTCGGTTATGGCCTGAGCTACACCCAGTTCGATGTCTCCGACGTCAAGCTGTCGGACACCAAGATGGCCCGCAAAGGCAAGCTGACCGCCAGTGTCACCGTCAAGAACACCGGCAAGGTTGCCGGCACCACCATCGTGCAGTTGTACTTGCGTGATGTAGCGGCTTCGATCAGCCGTCCGGTGAAAGAACTGAAGAACTTCGAGAAAGTCACGCTTGAGCCGGGTGAGGAGAAAGTCGTGAACTTCACCCTCAGCGAGAACGACCTGAAGTTCTATGACTCGAAGCTGAAATACGCGGCCGAGCCAGGTGAGTTCAAGGTCATGATCGGCCTCGACTCCGAAGCAGTGAAAAAAGCAAGCTTCGATCTGTTGTAAATGCCGATAACGGCGTATTCGTAAGTGCCTGCGCTTGCGAATACGCCCGTTTTGAAACCTCAGGCAGCACACGCAGTATGATCATCAAGCGCAACGTGCGTATTTCCCTGTATATCCTCTTGATCCTGGCGGGCGCCGCCCTGTCGGCCAGTCTGGCCATGCGTCAGGCGCAGCGACATGCCCTGGCACAGGAAGCAACACGTGCCAGCGGGCAAATGGCTCTGTACGCCAACACCCTTCACACCTTGATCGAACGCTATCGCGCCCTCCCCTCGGTGCTGGCGCTCGACGCCGAAATTCGCGCAGCGGTGAGCGGCCCCATCAGCGAAAGCGCCCAGCTCTCACTCAATCGCAAGCTGGAAAAAATCAACGAAACCGCACACTCCTCGTCCCTGGAACTACTTGATCGAAACGGGTTGGCCGTAGGCGCCAGCAACTGGCGACAGCCCAACAGCTATGTCGGGCACAACTACGGGTTTCGCCCTTACTTTCAACAGACCCGGACCCAGGGTATCGGACGCTTCTATGCGGTCGGTGTCACGACAGGCATTCCCGGTTACTTCCTGTCCAATGCCGTGCTGGATGAGGCAGGAGAGTTCGGCGGCGCCATGGTGGTGAAGCTGGAGTTTCCCAATATCGAACAGGAATGGAGCCAGGGCGACGATCTGCTCCTGGTCAGCGATAACAAAGGCATCGTGTTTATCTCCAGCAAAAGCGAATGGCGCTATCGCGAACTGGAACCCATTTCCCTCGAAAACCGTGCAGAACTGCTGCGTACCCGCCAGTACGATAAAAAGCCGCTGTCGCCACTGCGCAGCCGCATCCTCTATCAGGTCGGGCAGCAAAGCCATTTGAGCCGGGTCGACGGCCCCGACGGCACGGTTGATTACCTTTGGCAGTCCATGCCGCTTCCCGATGAAAACTGGACCTTGCACCTGCTGCGCAAACCCCAGATGGTCAATGACGACATACGCAATGCCGCACTGGCCGGCGCGGGTATCTGGCTGACGCTGGTCTTTCTGGGGTTGTTCCTGTACCAGCGCTGGCGACTGTCGAAATTGCGCGAGCGCAGCCGTGACGAACTGGAACGTCAGGTGCAGGAGCGTACCCGTGATTTGCGTACCGCCCAGGAAGGTCTGGTGCAATCGACCAAGCTGGCGGCACTGGGGCAAATGTCCGCGGCACTGGCCCACGAGATCAACCAGCCGCTGACGGCCCAGCGCATGCAACTGGCGACCGTGCGCCTGCTTCTGGATCAGGGCCGTATCGAGGATGCCTGCAAATCCCTTACGCCGCTGGACCAGCAACTGACCCGCATGAGCGCGCTGACCGGGCACCTGAAAACCTTCGCCCGCAAGAGCCCAAGCGGCTTGCGTGAACGTCTGGACCTGGCGACCGTAGTCGATCAGGCCTTGCTGTTGCTGGACCCGCGCATCCGCGAGGAGCGGGTCAGTTGTGTTCTGCATCTGTCACGCCCGGCCTGGGTACGTGGCGATGCAATCCGTCTGGAACAGGTGCTGATCAACCTGCTGCGCAATGCCCTGGATGCCATGCGCAATCAACCCCTCAAACGCCTGGAAGTGCGGATAGATGCCCAAGCCGGACACTGGCGTCTGAGTGTCATCGACAGTGGCGGTGGCATTGCGCAGGAACATCTGGGCAATATCTTCGATCCGTTCTTCACCACCAAACCGGTGGGCGACGGGCTTGGCCTCGGGCTGGCGGTATCCTATGCGATCATCCATGAACTCAATGGTCGCCTGACGGCAGAAAACCGGGATAACGGCGCGGTGTTCTGGTTCAGCCTGCCCAATGACTTTATAGAGACTGAAAACGCATGCTGAACTCGGTCATCGTCGTTGACGACGAAGCCCCCATTCGCCAGGCCATTGAGCCATGGCTGACGCTGTCCGGTTTCCAGGTTCAGGTCTACAGCCGCGCCGAGGAATGTCTGGAGCACTTGCCCGAACACTTTCCTGGCGTGATCCTCACCGACGTGCGCATGCCGGGCATGGGCGGCCTTGAGTTGCTGGCCCGCCTGCAAGCGCTGGACAAGGACTTGCCGGTTATCCTGCTGACCGGCCACGGCGATGTGCCCATGGCGGTCGAGGCCATGCGTGAAGGCGCTTACGACTTTCTGGAAAAACCCTTCAGCCCGCAGACCCTGCTCACCAACCTGAGCAGAGCCATGGAAAAACGCCAACTGGTTCTGGAGAACCGCCGCCTGACCGAACAGGCCGACGCCCGTTCCCAGCTGGATACCACGCTGCTGGGTGTATCGCCCAGCCTGCAAGTCTTGCGACGCAATGTGCTGGAACTGTCGCAACTACCGGTCAACGTGATCATCCGTGGCGAAACCGGCAGCGGCAAGGAACTGGTCGCTCGCTGCCTGCATGACTTCGGCCCTCGCGCCAGCAAGCCTTTTGTCGCCCTCAACTGCGCCGCCATCCCCGAGCATTTGTTCGAAGCCGAACTGTTCGGCCATGAAAGCGGAGCCTTTACCGGCGCTCAAGGCAAGCGTATCGGCAGGCTGGAGTACGCCGACGGCGGCACGCTGTTTCTCGACGAGATCGAAAGCATGCCGATGGCTCAGCAGGTCAAGCTGCTGCGCGTGCTGCAGGACAAGCGCCTTGAGCGACTGGGCTCCAACCGCAGCATTGAAGTTGACCTGCGCATCATCGCCGCGACCAAGCCGGATCTGCTGGAAGAAGCACGGGCTGGACGCTTCCGCGAAGACCTGGCTTATCGCCTGAACGTTGCACAGTTGCATCTGCCGCCCCTGCGTGAGCGACGCGAAGATATCGTGCAGCTCTTCAACCACTTTGCCCGCACCGCCGCTGCCCGCATGGGCCGCGAAGCGCCGGCACTCAGCGCCTTGCAACTGAGCCAGTTGCTCAGCCATGACTGGCCGGGCAATGTCCGCGAACTGGCCAACGCGGCCGAGCGTCAGGCATTGGGGCTGGATATCGCAGAAGCACCGCAACAGGGACAATCCCTGGCGGCGCAGCAGGAAGCATTCGAGGCCCAGTGCCTGCGTGCGTCTCTGGCCCGTCATAAAGGCGATATCAAATCCGTACTCAATGAGCTGCAACTGCCGCGTCGCACGCTCAACGAAAAAATGCAGCGTCACGGGCTGGTGCGAGAAATGTTTCTGGTATGAAACTATTCATGGAATCGACCGATCAACCTTATCCCCCTTTAGAATCCGGACAGTGACCACGCAAGGAGAAAGCATTACATGATCGTCGGTATAGATTTGGGCACGACCAATAGTCTGGTCGCCGTCTGGCGCGATGGTAAAACCCGACTGGTTGCCAACGCACTGGGCGAGATGCTGACGCCCAGCGTGGTAGGACTGGACGACGATGATCAGATCCTGGTGGGCAAAGCTGCACGCGAACGCCTGCAAACCCATCCGGCCAGAACCGCTGCGCTGTTCAAGCGCCATATGGGCAGCGCGCAAAAGGTCAGCCTGGGATCGAACAGCTATCGGCCCGAAGAGCTCTCGGCACTGGTCTTGAAAAGCCTCAAGGCCGATGTGGAACGTGAGTTCGGTGAACCCGTGACCGAAGCGGTGATCAGCGTGCCGGCCTACTTCAGCGATGCGCAGCGCAAGGCCACTCGCGTGGCTGGCGAACTGGCAGGCCTTAAAGTCGACAAACTGATCAATGAACCCACCGCCGCGGCGCTGGCCTACGGGCTGCACCAGAAGGAAGGCGAGACTTCTTTTCTGGTGTTCGACCTCGGCGGCGGCACCTTCGATATCTCGATCCTCGAACTGTTCGATGGCGTGATGGAAGTCCGCGCCAGCGCCGGGGATAACTTTCTTGGCGGTGAAGACTTCGACCTCTTGCTGGTCGATCACTTCATTGGCCTGCATCGCGATGAAACCGATTTCCCGCCCAGAACGAACATCGGCCCGTCATTGCGCCGCGAAGCCGAGCGCGTACGTAAAACGCTGGGCCAGGACAACAGCGCCGAATTCGTGCTGCGCCATGCCGATCGCGAATGGCGCAAGACGATTACCCAGGAACAACTGGGCGAGCTGTATGCGCCATTGCTCTCGCGCTTGCGCGCCCCCATCGAGCGTGCCCTGCGCGATGCGAAAATCCGCGTAGCCGATCTCGACGAAATCCTGCTGGTCGGCGGCACCACGCGCATGCCGCTGATCCGCAAGCTCGCGGCGGGTCTGTTCGGGCGCTTTCCGTCCATTACCCTCAACCCCGATGAAGTGGTCGCGCAGGGTGCAGCCATCCAGGCGGCGCTCAAGCAAAGGGACGCGGCGCTCGAAGAAATTGTCCTGACCGACGTGTGCCCCTACACCCTGGGTATCGAAACCTCCAACCGGTTCGGCACCTCCATCGAAAGCGGCCATTACCTGCCGATCATCGAGCGCAACAGCGTGGTGCCGGTCAGCCGGGTCAGAACCGTGCAGACCCTGAGCGACAATCAGAAGCATGTTCTGGTGAAGATTTATCAAGGCGAAAGCCGCTTGGTGAAAGACAACATTGCCCTGGGTGAGCTGGATATTCCGATCCCGCCCGCCAAGGCCGGGGAAGTCGAGTTGAATGTGCGATTCACCTACGACAACAACGGTCTGCTGGAAGCTGACGTGCAAATCCCGATGACCGGCCAGAGCCACAAGCTGGTGATCGAGAACAACCCCGGCGTGATGACCCCGGCTGAAATCCAGGAACGCCTCAAGGTGCTGGAATCGCTCAAGGTTCACCCTCGCGAACAGCAGGTCAATACGCACCTGAGCGCACGCCTGGAGCGGCTGTATCAGGAATATCTGGGCGAAGCCCGGGAAATGATCGGCTACTGGGCCAGCCAGTTTCAGCGAGTGCTGGAAACCCAGGATGAGCGCCAGATCAGCGAAATGCGCAAGAGCCTCGAACAAGAGATCGATCGTTTCGAGCGGGGCGAGAGGTAACAGGGATGAATTGCTGGAGCGTCCTTGAGCTGGACAGAAACGCCGACGAGCGCAGCATCAAACGCCAGTACGCAAAGCTGCTGAAAGTGAACCGGCCCGATGAGGACCCGGACGCCTTTCAGCGATTGCGCGACGCTTATGAGCAGGCGCTGGATCTGGCACGTAATCGCCTTGAAGCGGACGAGGATGAGGACGAATACGGGTACGAAGAAAGCGATACGAGCCCTGAACCGCTCATGCATCTGCAACTCGTCGAGACAGTACAGGTTTCAGAGCCAACGGTTGTCAGCACGCCTCCGCCTGTGGAACAGAGCTGGTACGAGCTGGCACACAAGACCACAGCGCAGAACCTGCACTCGCAACATCAGTTGGCCAAGGACCTCGGGGCGGATGCGCAGTTTCAGAAGCATCTCGTGCAGCACTGCCTGATCGACACCGCCGACAATCTGGAACTGCTCAAGGCCGCTGTAGCGCAACTGCAATGGCTGACGCCCTGGCAAAAGGTGACCCTGGGTGCCCATCAGGAAAAACGCTTGATCCAGGCCCTGCTCGATGACGTGCTGCCACGCCTGCAAACGCTGCTGGAAAAACAGCAGGAGCGCCAGTTCCTGGACGAGCTGAAAACCCTTGAGCAACAACCCTGGCTGGAAAAGCTGGAGCATCGTGAGCACCTTCAGCGCTGGACCATGACCCTGCTGATCAATACGAGGGACTGGACGCCGGCCCTGTTCGAGCGTATCTGCCAGCTCTTTGACTGGGATCAGAAACATTACGCCCCGACCGATCCGCCTTCGCTCTGGCAACGTCTTGTGGAGCGTTGCGAACGATATGGTTTTGCCAAACGCCTGCAAGAGTTGCTGAACGAGAACAGTCATCATGGCGATGCCGCGAAGCTGCTGCTTGAGCCGCCTGCGCTGGATACTCAGTTGCGCATGGCCAGAAACAGCGACCCGGCAGTCTGGCAAGGTTGCGAGCAACTGTCTCAGGACCTGACCTATCGTTACCCCGAGACGCTGGAGCAATACCCGAACGCCGATCTTTCGAGTTGGCGAACGCTGTATGACCAGGTGCATTTCAACACGTACCTGAGAGCCTATCTGTTCGGGTTCGTATTCATTCTGATGGCAGGCATTGTTCCTACGTCCAGAGCCGGAAAGTTTGATCTGCTCTACATGATTTTCACGGCACTCAGCTTTCCAGTGGTGATTCTTCTGGTGGTCCACGTCTTCATGTCGTTCTGGAGGCCGGTTTCCGCCTCCTTTGCATCTGTGGATGAATATCTGAGCAAGCGGTTACTGCCTGGCTGGCTGAGTTGGCCGGGACATCAGGCATTGCTGCTGCGTCATGGTATCCCGGTGATCGTCGCAGGTATCGCCTTCGCCAATAACGGGTCGGTTGCGCTGGCCACATACGCAATCACTCTGGCGGCCTGGATAGCCCTTTCGCCCTACCGGATATTCAGGCTCCAGAGCTATTGCGCAGCGAAAACCGGTAGATGGAAGCGCATCAAGAGCTACTGCTCGGAAAATATCGGCAAGGGCGTCATGATCATCCTGGGTCTGATGTTCGCCTTTGTACTGGCCGTGCTGATTTTCGGTCCCGGTCACCCTCGCTAACCCCATATCTTGCTGCCATCGGCAATTTTCCGCTTATCCAGAAAGACCGGATAGGCGGATTTCCGCTCATTTTAATCCCCTTCCCCCTCTGGAACGGGCCTCTCAGGCCTGGCACAACTCCTGCTATAGCTCAGGTCAGGCTGCGTGCAGCTGCCTTCTAAAAATAATGACTTAAGGAACACCATGGATATCTCCAACTCCCTCTCGAAAGAGTCGGCAGGCACCCCCGCCGCTGAAAAATCCACCTCCAGCCGGCTCAAGTCGATCTTCAGCGGCTCGGTCGGCAACATGGTCGAGTGGTATGACTGGTACGTCTATGCCGCTTTCTCGTTGTACTTCGCCAAAGTCTTCTTCCCCAAGGGCGACAGCACCGCTCAACTGCTCAACACCGCTGCAATCTTCGCCGTAGGCTTTCTGATGCGCCCGATCGGTGGCTGGCTGATGGGCCTGTACGCCGACTACAAAGGACGCAAGGCAGCCCTGATGGCGTCGGTACTGCTGATGTGCTTCGGCTCGCTGATCATTGCCCTGACACCGGGTTATGAAACCATCGGCGTCGGTGCTCCGATCCTGCTGGTCTTCGCCCGTCTGCTGCAGGGCCTGTCGGTGGGTGGCGAATATGGCACCTCGGCAACCTACCTCAGTGAAATGGCTACCAAGGAACGTCGCGGCTTTTTCTCCAGCTTCCAGTACGTCACCCTGATTTCCGGCCAGCTCATAGCACTGGCTGTCCTGATCGTGCTGCAACAGGTCCTGACCACCGAAGAACTGCACAGCTGGGGCTGGCGTATCCCGTTCGCCATCGGCGCGCTGTGTGCCGTGGTTGCGCTGTTCCTGCGTCGCGGCATGGAAGAAACAGAGTCCTTTACCCGCAAGCAGAAAGACGACAAGCCTAAAGAAAGCCTGATGCGCACCCTGATGCGTCATCCCAAGGAACTGATGACCGTGGTCGGCCTGACCATGGGCGGCACCCTGGCCTTCTACACCTACACCACCTACATGCAGAAGTATCTGGTGAACACCGTAGGCATGAGCATCAGCGACTCGACCACCATCTCGGCCGCGACGCTGTTCCTGTTCATGCTGCTGCAACCGGTCG
Source organism: Pseudomonas serbiensis (assembly GCF_030580745.1). Lineage (NCBI taxonomy): Bacteria > Pseudomonadati > Pseudomonadota > Gammaproteobacteria > Pseudomonadales > Pseudomonadaceae > Pseudomonas > Pseudomonas serbiensis. The sequence continues at coordinate 36,486 of NZ_JAUQOO010000008.1, read as the reverse complement.
TGGGTGGGCTGTCCGACAAGATCGGTCGTCGTCCGATCCTGATCGCCTTCGGCGTACTGGGTACCCTGTGCACCGTGCCGATCCTGACCACCCTGCACACCATCCAGACCTGGTGGGGCGCGTTCTTCCTGATCATGGCCGCACTGATCATCGTCAGCGGCTACACCTCGATCAACGCCGTGGTCAAAGCCGAACTGTTCCCGACCGAAATCCGCGCGCTGGGCGTAGGCCTGCCTTACGCACTGACCGTCTCGATCTTCGGTGGCACGGCTGAATACATTGCACTGTGGTTCAAGAGCATCGGCATGGAAACCGGCTACTACTGGTATGTCACGGCCTGTATCGCATGCTCGCTGCTGGTGTATGTATTCATGAAGGACACCCGCAAGCATTCGCGTATCGAAACCGACTGATCTCGTGTTTGAGTGATGATAAAGGGCAGCCAGCGTCATGGGCTGCCCTTTTTCATGGGCGACAGAACATGACAAGTTGTTTCAGGCTGGTGCGCTTTTCAACAGCCTTTCGCATGTAAGCCCTTAAATTTATTTATATTTAAATTTGTCAAGAGGCTTTATTGCAAGATTTTTCAGAAAATGCACCATCAATAGCCATTTCTACCTGAAAGGCCCGAAAATCGGGCGATACGACTTACTATCATTTTCAGCGATGGTAGGTAGCAATCCTATTAACTTCTTAATAATGCCCAGCCGCGTAGCATTGCCTCCATACCGGGATGACAACTCACCCGACCCAAATTGGAGACACCATCATGAAAACCAACAAACTGATTTTCGGCCTCGCTTTCTCTGTTCTGGCTTCGACTGCTTTTGCACTCCCAGCCATCAACACCAATGATTCGTTGAACGCTCCAGTCGTTGCAGAAGGTGGTTCGAACAACACCAACATCGGCCCGAATCGTCAGACTTCCGATGGTGCTGACCGCGTCGGTGCAAATCGTCTGGCTGCTGACGGTGCTGATCGCGTCGGTGCAAACCGTCTGACTTCCGATGGCGCTGACCGCGTCGGTGCAAATCGTCTGGCTGCTGACGGTGCTGATCGTGTCGGCGCAAACCGTCTGACTTCCGATGGCGCTGACCGCGTTGGTGCAAATCGTCTGGCTGCTGACGGTGCTGATCGTGTCGGTGCAAACCGCCGGGTCTGATACCTCCCGAATGACACCCAAGCCCGGCCAGTGCCGGGCTTTGTTGTTCCTGGGCTCAGGTCTACTATGATCGACTCTCCGAAACCGTGGTTACCAGGAATCAAGCCATGTCAGACGATATTCACTCCTACGAGCCAGCCAAAGGTCATGGCCTGCTGCACGATCCCTTCAACGCTATCGTAGGCCCGCGCCCCATTGGCTGGATTTCTTCCCAGGACGCCGAGGGCAGACTGAATCTCGCACCCTACAGCTTCTTCAACGCCTTCAACTACATTCCCCCGATCATTGGTTTTTGCAGTGTCGGGCGCAAAGACAGCCTCAATAACATCGAGCAGACGGGCGAGTTCGTCTGGAACCTGTCCACACGCTCACTGGCCGAGGCCATGAACCAGAGCTGCGCAGCCGTGCCAGCTGATGTGAATGAGTTTGAACTGGCCGGCCTGACACCACTGGCCTCGAAGATCGTCGCCGTGCCTCGGGTACTGGAAACGCCAGTATCGTTTGAATGCAAGGTCACCCAGATCGTGCAATTGCAGCGCGCCGACAAGGAGCTGGTACCAAGCTGGCTGATTCTGGGGGAGGTGGTGGCGGTGCATATCGCCAAGTGGCTGCTCAAGGATGGCGTCTATGACACCGCAGCAGCCGAGCCTATCCTGCGTGGTGGTGGCCCGGCTGACTACTTTCAGTTAGGGCCTGAAGCACTCTTCAAGATGTACCGGCCTACTGTCTGATTACTCGTTTGCCCACACCAGTTCAGCCTCGACATCCACGCCGATCAGCCGCTCAAGCTCCTGAGCCGCGGCCAGATCGGCGTCATGGGCGGTCTTGAATTTTTCTCCCGCCAGAACGGGATGGAAGCGTGGCGCACCACCCGCCTCCAAAGCCTTTACCGCAATCGCCGCGCTGTAACCGCCTTCACCGGGAATGACTGCCGAAACTGCCTCGTACTCATTGAATTCCTTGCGTGCCATGGATAGCGAACCTGTCTGCTGGATAAATCGAAGGGACGCATTCTAATCGGTCTTCGCGAATAAATTCGCTCCTACCGCCTGACCCATAATTATTGTCCTACAATCACTTCATGTCCTTTTCTGTAGTGGGAATGAGGAATGCACCATGAAAGTGAAAACAAGAAAATGCATGGCTGTATTGGGTGTACTCGCAGTGGTTGGTATATACGCGGCGGGCGCCTATCGCATTGAAATGATTCGCCAGGCACCCAAGGTCGCAATCTGCAGCTTTGGCCATTGCGTACCAACCACTGCAACATTAAGTGCTTTGCGATGACCGACAACCAATAGCACGCGCCCCTTAAACAAAGTCAGCTATCGATTAGCAGGCTATCGGATTAGACTGGCCAACTTCCCCCGCCAGGTTTCGGGTTTTACCTTGACCAGTCTTGCGCACACTACACCGACAATTCGCAGCATTTTATTCGCACTGATGATGGCCGTGTTTCTCAGTGCGCTGGATCAGACGATCGTGGCCGTTTCGATGCCCGCGATCTCTGCTCAATTCAAGGATATCGACCTGCTGGCCTGGGTCATCGCGGCGTATATGGTGGCGCTGACCGTTGCTGTGCCTATCTATGGCAAGCTGGGTGACTTGTATGGGCGGCGCAGGCTGATGCTGTTCGGGCTTGGTCTGTTTACCCTGGCGTCGCTGTTTTGCGGGTTTGCGCAAAGCATGGAGCAATTGGTGCTGGCCCGAGTGCTTCAAGGGATCGGGGCTGGCGGCATGGTATCGGTCAGCCAGGCGATCATCGCCGACATAGTCCCGCCCCGCGAACGGGGTCGCTATCAGGGCTATTTCAGCAGCATGTACGCCATTGCCAGTGTCGCCGGCCCTGTATTGGGCGGGCTGATGACCGAATACCTGTCCTGGCGCTGGGTGTTCCTGATCAATCTTCCTCTGGGCATCGTGGCCTGGGTCGTGGCTTACCGTACCTTGAATGGCCTGCCCGTACCGCAACGCAAACCGGTCATCGATTACCTGGGAACAGTGTTGATGATCATCGGCCTTACCAGTCTGTTGCTGGGCATCACCGAAATCGGTCAGGGCCACGGCCTGAGTCACCCAAGGATTCTGCTACTGCTGGGGATTGCACTGTTCACCCTGGCGCTTTTTGCATGGTACGAGCGCAGAGTGCTGGAACCTCTGCTGCCCATGCACCTGTTTGCCAATCGCAGCGCAGTGCTTTGCTGGAGTGCGGTGTTCTTTACCAGCTTTCAGGCTATCTCGCTGATCGTCCTGATGCCAATGCGTTACCAGACGGTCACCGGCGGGGGAGCCGACAGCGCAGCCCTGCATCTGCTGCCACTGGCGATGGGCATTCCCATCGGCGCCTATTGCGCTGGCAGAAGGACCGCAGTGACCGGCCGCTATCAACCTCTTATCCTGTGCGGCGCGTTACTCATGCCCATCGCCATTCTGGGGATGGCGTTCACTCCCGCGCACTCGATCCTGCTCACCAGCCTGTTCATGGTCCTGACCGGAATTGCCAGCGGCATGCAGTTCCCCACTTCACTGGTCGGTACGCAAAGCGCGGTCGCGATCAAGGATATTGGCGTAGCGACCAGTACCTCCAATCTGTTCCGCTCGCTGGGCGGCGCCGTGGGTGTAGCGATGATGTCCGCTCTGCTGCTGGCCATGCTGCAAGACACGGGGATCGGCCAGCTTCAACCCGGATCGATAAGTGGCGAAGGCAATGCCGGCAATGCGTTGATCGATAGCCTGAACACCGCCAGCGGTCCGGCCCTCGAAGCCTTGCGTGCAGAACTGGCGCTGACCTTCCGTCATTTATTGATGATCAGTGCGGCTGTCTCGCTACTGGGTCTGGCGACGGCACTGGTCATGCCCAACCAACTGCTGCGCGGTGCGGAACAGAAGTAGGCTTCAGTCTTCCTGCTGCGCCCAGAACCATTGGCTGCGTCCAGCCTTGATATGCGCAAATACAGGCATGATTTCGCCCTGATTGAAAAAGCGCCGGGAACGCACCTTGGCATTGCTGAACCAGTAACCGGATCTGGGGCATGGCTCACCGCAATTGACCGGCGGGACGGGCTTTTCGTCGAAACGGGCATACCACTGCGCAGTGGTTTCCTTGGTAAACCCCACACCCGGAACCAGATAAGGGTGAAGGCAGCCGGTATCCTGCAAGCGAATCGGCCTGATGATCTTGTTAAGCACCCTGTAGACATCTGGCGCCTTACCCTGGCTGCCCAGTTGCGGAACGACTCCTGAACGAATCATCAGGCCATTGCTGTAGGCGTGAAACACAATGTCGCTGCAACCGCTCAACTTGCCGCGCAGAGCATCGCTGCCGCCAAGCCGCCGCACGAACGACTCACCCAATACCGTGTACCAGGCAACGCCCTTGATATGCTCAAGCAGCCGCAGGCTTTCTATATGCGGACCAGGATCGACCATCAGCCCGGCGTATTCCTGAGCAAACTGATACTCCAGCGGCAGATAATGATGCCCGTCCCCCGGTAACACACACGCCAGACCGCCAAACCCGTGTTCGGCCTGAACCTCGCTGCACAGGTATCTGATCCAGGTTTCATAACGCTTCAAGCCATCGGGTTCCGCCAGGTACGACCAGGGCAAAACCATTTTCAGACAGGAACGATCATTCTCTGCCTGTGATTGCGAGGTGTTCATTACAAACAGGCTGTAGGTCGCGACTTCCGCCTGGGTGGCGCTTGCAATCGACCACACGAACTGGGCATCGGGCGAGCTTTGCAGGACCTGACGCCGGCACGAAGCAAACCCCGAGGCCGTAAGACGTCGCATCCGGTTGTAAAGCTGCCATTTGAGCATCGGTTTGAAGGCGCCGTAGAAACGCAGGAAACAGGCCTCGACACGTCGTTTGACCTCTTGCGTATGGCCCTGCTTGAAATACAGCGTTGTGATCAGCCCCAGACGAACGACCGGGACACCTTCAGAGCAATCTACCGCCAGATGTTCAGATTGAGAGGCAAGCCGGGCCAATAACCTCACAGGATCAGATACAGTTTCTGACATCGTCTGTCCTCCCGATGATCCGTCGGATCTGGGAAGCGTCCATGCCAGACATGCAAGGGTCTGCCGTGATCAGGCCTGCCACCCTCTTTTCACAGCCAGACAGGGCTATTTCAATACTGGTGAAGTTGCTGCTGACTTCAGAGCATATGGGCGCAAGATTCAATGAAAACATGCAACCTCCCTCCCGTTTGTTTGTTAAGGGACGAAGATTGAAGGGAGTTTGATAGCGGAGCAATACGCGGAAATCAGTTTGGGAAATCAGCTACATACATCGAGAAATGTCCTACCTAATTCCTACAAAGCAGGTGTCATCCCAAAGCCCCGATGCTCGGCTGGCCAGGCAATACTGACGCCGAAAAGGTAAACGGTGAGTAAACAGCCCGCCAAAGCATGCCGTATTGAAGTTATGTACTGGTCTGCGCGTGCAGGTCAGCGCTATATTGGCCTACCTCACAGCAGGGTTCGCACTCAAGCCCGCAAGGCCGGACTGTACTGCAACATATCCATGCAACTATCGACGAGTTGCTCGGCTTCCCCGGACAGCGAAAAACTGTCAGGCACCAGCAGCCACTGGTAGATGATGCCGTTGATATAGGAAAACAGGCAGATCGAGGCGCGTTTGACGTCCAGAGAGGCCGGTAGTTGTCCCCGGCGCACGGCATTGCTCAATGCCCGGCCGATTCGTTCATGACACAGGATTGCGTTAGCTTGACGCTGACGTCGGAAATCACACATTTCATCCGTGAACTCGCATTTATGGAAAAGGATTTCATTGATGCGACGGGTCTGCGGATCAAGTGCAACTTCATGAAACAAATGAATCAGCAGTTTTCTCATCCAGCCAAGCGGATCTGCTTCAGTTTCACTTTCGCTGGCCTGGGCCATGTCTTCGAGCGGCTCACGGAGGCTGTCGAGCATTGCCTGCACCAGTTCGGCCTTGTTGGTGAAGTGCCAATAAATAGCACCACGTGTCACGCCGGCAAGCGTCGCAATGTCGGCAAGCGTCGTGCGGGCAATGCCGCGGTCATCAAACGCTTGCTCAGCGGCCTGCAGAATATGACTGCGAGTAACCTGGGCTTCCTCTTTGGTGCGGCGGACCATGGCAATAAACCTCAAAGACTTGCGAACCGTGTATCAAGACCTGAAACGTGATCGGGCGGCATTTGGCTGCCTTGTCCCGAGCTTGCAATCACCCCTTCCACACAGCAGATGAGCGGGTAAGAAGATGTTTACAAACAACCGTGAATGTAAGTATATTCATTAGCATGCTACTTATCTAGCCGAAATATTTTTTTACACTCTCCAACTCCCTTGCGTAAACAGGCTCCTGCCCCCGAGGATCTTCATGCAATTCAAGCCAGCTGTTACCGTTCTGGTCACTGCCGTCGCCCTGGCAACACTGCTCAGTGGCTGTAGTAAAAAGGAAGAGGCGGCACCGCCGGCTCAAATTCCTCAGGTCGGCGTAGTCACCCTCAAAGCCCAACCTTATGCACTGACCACCGAACTTCCGGGTCGAACCACAGCCTTCCGTGTTGCTGAAGTTCGTCCACAGGTCAACGGCATCATTCTCAAGCGCCTGTTCACCGAAGGCGGCGATGTAAAAGCTGGCCAGCAGCTGTATCAGATCGACCCGGCGCTTTACGAAGCAACCGCCACCAGCGCACAGGCGACCTTGCAGTCGGCCAAATCACTGGCGGATCGTTACAAGCAACTGGTCAATGAACAAGCAGTGAGCCGTCAGGAATACGACACGGCATTAGCCTCCAGCCAGGAAGCCCAGGCCGCCTTGCAGACCGCCCAGATCAACCTGCGCTACACCAAGGTTCTGGCACCGATCTCCGGTCGTATCGGCCGCTCCGCGGTCACCGAAGGTGCGCTGGTCAGCAGTGCCCAGACCGAAGCCATGGCTACCATCCAGCAACTCGACCCGATCTATGTCGATGTGGTGCAGTCCTCGGCCAACATGCTCAAGCTGCGTGCAGACCTGGAAAGCGGCAAATTGCAGAAGGCAGGCGACAACGCCGCCAAGGTCAAGCTGACTCTGGAAGACTCCAGCGTCTACCCGGTTGAAGGCAAGCTGGAGTTCTCGGAAGTTTCGGTCGACCAAGGCACAGGCTCTGTAACCCTGCGTGCAGTCTTCCCGAACCCCGATCATCGTCTGCTGCCAGGCATGTTCGTTCACGCCCAACTGCAAGCCGGTGTAAGCGCCCAGGCGATCCTCGCACCGCAACAAGGTGTGACCCGCGACCAGAAAGGCACACCGACTGCCCTGATCGTGAACAAGGACAACAAGGTTGAGCTTCGCACTCTGGTTGCCAAGCGCACCGTAGGTAGCGAGTGGCTGATCGAAGAAGGCCTGAACGCCGGTGATCGTGTCATCACCGAAGGCCTGCAATACGTAAGGCCAGGCGCGGAAGTGAAAGTCGCAGAAGCAACCAACGTCAAAGGAGCAAACCCGGCGCCTGCCCCGGCCACTGAAAAAGCCGCAGGCAGCAAAGGGGAGTAACCCATGTCGAAATTCTTTATCGATCGCCCGATTTTCGCCTGGGTAATTGCCCTGGTGATCATGCTGATCGGCTCCTTGTCGATCCTCAGCCTGCCGATCAACCAGTACCCGAGCATCGCGCCGCCAGCCATCGCGATTCAAGTGACCTACCCGGGCGCTTCTGCACAGACCGTGCAGGACACCGTGGTGCAGGTCATCGAGCAGCAGCTCAACGGTATCGACAACCTGCGTTATGTGAGTTCGGAAAGTAACTCCGACGGCAGCATGACCATCACCGCGACCTTCAATCAGGGTACTAACGCAGATACGGCGCAGGTCCAGGTGCAGAACAAGCTGAACCTGGCCACACCGCTGCTACCCCAGGAAGTGCAGCAACAGGGCATCCGCGTAACCAAGTCAGTACGAAACTTCCTGATGGTTATCGGCCTGGTGTCCGAAGATGGCAGCCAGGACAGGGAAGACCTGGCTAACTACATCGTATCGAACATGCAGGACCCGATTTCCCGGACCTCCGGTGTGGGGGACTTCCAGGTCTTTGGCTCCCAATACGCCATGCGTATCTGGCTAGACCCGGCCAAGTTGAACAACTTCCAGTTGACTCCGGTCGATGTCAGCAACGCAATCACGGCTCAGAACGTTCAGGTTTCCTCCGGGCAACTCGGCGGTCTGCCGTCCATTAACGGCCAGCAACTGAACGCCACCATCATCGGCAAGACCCGCCTGCAGACCGCAGAGCAGTTCGGCAATATTCTGCTGAAGGTCAACACCGATGGTTCCCAGGTGCGCATCAAGGATGTTGCCACGGTAGGTCTAGGCTCGGAAAACTACAGTGTCGACTCTCAGTTCAACGGCAAACCGGCTTCTGGCCTTGCGATCAGGCTGGCCCCCGGTGCCAACGCACTAGACACCGCCAAGGCCATCCGCAAGACCGTTTCATCCCTTGAGCCGTTCTTCCCGCCGGGCATGAAAGTCGTTTACCCGTATGACACCACTCCAGTGGTCAGCGAGTCGATTTCCGGGGTTGTTCATACCCTGGGCGAAGCGATTGTCCTGGTGTTCCTGGTGATGTACCTGTTCCTGCAGAACTTCCGCGCCACGGTCATCACCACATTGACCGTTCCGGTGGTATTGCTGGGTACTTTCGGTATCCTCGCGGCCTTCGGTTTCACCATCAACACCCTGACCATGTTCGGCATGATCCTGGCCATCGGCTTGCTGGTGGACGACGCCATCGTCGTGGTGGAAAACGTCGAACGGGTCATGGCAGAAGAAAAACTGTCGCCCCGACAGGCAACCATCAAGTCCATGGAGCAGATCCAGGGCGCACTGGTGGGTATCGCACTGGTTCTGTCGGCGGTTCTGCTGCCAATGGCGTTCTTCGGTGGCTCCACCGGGGTGATCTACAAACAGTTCTCGATCACCATCGTTTCGGCGATGGCGCTATCGGTCGTGGTGGCCCTGATCTTCACCCCTGCCCTTTGCGCCACGATGCTCAAGCCGATCGATCACGAGAAGCATGGTCAACCCAAGCGTGGATTCTTCGGCTGGTTCAACCGCACCTTCGACCGCAGCGTAGAAAGCTACGAGCGCGGCGTGGGCAATATGCTCAAGCATAAATTCCCGGCGTACCTGGGCTATGTCCTGATCTGCGTTGGCATGATCTGGATGTTCACTCGCATTCCGGCCGCGTTCCTGCCTGAAGAAGACCAGGGCGTTCTCTTCGTCCAGGTCCAGACACCGGCGGGTTCGTCGTCTGAGCGCACGCAAGAAGTCATCGACAAGATGCGCGAACACCTGCTGACCAAAGAAAGCGGGGCCGTCAAATCGGTGTTCACGGTCAACGGTTTCAACTTCGCCGGTCGCGGCCAGAGCTCTGCGATTGCGTTCGTGATGCTCAAGCCATGGGATGAGCGTTCGGCTGAAAACAGCGTCTTCGAGCTGGCCAAGCGTGCCCAGGCACACTTCTTCAGCTTCCGCGATGCCATGGTGTTCGCCGTAGTGCCTCCATCGGTTCTGGAACTGGGTAACGCCACCGGTTTCGACGTTTACCTGCAAGACCAGGGTGGCGTAGGCCATGAGAAACTCATGGAAGCCCGCAACCAGTTCCTGGGCATGGCGTCCCAGAGCAAGGTTCTGGCAGGCGTCCGCCCCAACGGCCTGAACGATGAGCCTCAGTACCAGTTGCTGATCGATGACGAGCGCGCCAGCGCCCTGGGCATCACGCTGTCGGACATCAACAGTACGCTGTCGATTGCAATGGGTGGCCGCTATATCAACGACTTCATCGACCGTGGTCGTGTCAAAAGGGTCTACCTGCAGGGCGACTCTGGCGCACGAATGTCACCGGAAGACCTGAACAAGTGGTATGTGCGCAACAGTGCAGGCGAGATGGTGCCGTTCTCGGCATTTGCCAGCGGCAAGTGGGTCTACGGCTCGCCTAAACTGTCGCGCTACAACGGCGTGGCGGCAGAGGAAATTCTCGGTACACCGGCCCCTGGCTACAGTACTGGTCAAGCCATGGCCGAAGTGGAAGCACTGGCCAAGAAACTGCCACCAGGCATCGGCATCTCCTGGACAGGTCTGTCCTTCGAGGAACGTCTGTCCGGCTCGCAGGCACCTGCGCTGTATGCTCTTTCCCTGCTGGTGGTCTTCCTCTGTCTGGCGGCCCTGTATGAAAGCTGGTCGATTCCGATCGCGGTCATGCTGGTCGTGCCACTGGGCGTCATCGGTGCGTTGATGGCAACCAGCTTGCGCGGCCTGTCCAACGACGTGTTCTTCCAGGTAGGGTTGCTGGTGACAGTCGGTCTGGCTGCGAAGAACGCCATTCTGATCGTGGAGTTCGCCAAGGAGCTTCACGAACAGGGCAAGAGTCTGGTCGACGCTGCAATTGAGGCTTGCCGGATGCGCCTGCGTCCGATCATCATGACCTCCATGGCCTTCATCCTGGGTGTTGTCCCACTGACAATTTCCACGGGCGCAGGCTCGGGCAGCCAACACTCGATTGGTACAGGCGTAATTGGCGGTATGATCACTGCCGTTGTTCTGGCCATCTTCTGGGTGCCACTGTTCTTTGTATCGATATCGTCGCTCTTCAAGAGCAAGCAGAAACCTATCTCTCACGATGAGGCTGGCCAATGAGCAAGTCCCTGATTTCTCTGGCAGTAACCGCGTTCATTCTCAGCGGTTGCTCTTTGATTCCTGAGTACAAGCAACCGGAATCACCGGTTGCAGCGCAGTACCCGCAAGGTCCTGCGTACCTGCCAGCCGAGACCGCCGAAAGAGCTGCCGCCGAACAAGGCTGGCGTCAGTTCTTCCATGACCCGGCACTGCAACAACTGATCCAGTCCGCTCTGGTCAACAACCGTGACCTGCGTGTCGCGGCACTGAACATCGACGCTTACCGTGCGCAATACCGCATCCAGCGCTCCGACCTGTTCCCGGCCGTGTCGGCAAATGCCACGGGCTCACGCCAGCGCGTGCCAGCCGACATGTCCACCAGTGGCGAGGCCGGTATCACCAGCTCCTACTCGGCAAACCTGGGTATCAGTTCCTATGAACTGGATCTGTTCGGTCGTGTTCGCAGCCTCAGCGATCAGGCCTTGCAGACTTACTTCGCCAGCGAAGAAGCACGCCGCAGCACACAGATCAGCCTGGTGGCCAACGTCGCCAACGCTTACCTGACCTGGCAGGCCGACAAGGAACTGCTCAAGCTGACGCAGGAAACCCTCAAGACCTACGAGGAAAGCTATCGCCTGACTTCGCGCAGCAATGAAGTGGGTGTCGCTTCGGCACTGGACCTGAGCCAGTCGCGTACCTCGGTTGAAAGTGCCAAGGCCAGACTGGCCCAGTACCAACGACTGGTCGCACAGGATCAGAACAACCTGACCCTGCTGCTGGGCTCAGCCCTGCCTGACAACCTGCCAGAGGCGCAGCCACTGTCTGCCGACCTGCTGACCGAAATGCCGGTCGGCCTGCCGTCTGACCTGTTGCAACGTCGTCCGGATATCCTGCAGGCCGAACATAACCTGCTGGCCGCCAACGCCAATATCGGTGCAGCACGTGCCGCGTTCTTCCCGAGCATCACGCTGACGGCCAATGCCGGTACAGCCAGCCCCGACCTGTCCGGTTTGTTCAAGGGCGGCTCGGGCACATGGTTGTTCCAGCCAAGCATCAACCTGCCGATCTTCAACGCCGGCAACCTGCGCGCCAGCCTGGATTACTCCAAGATCCAGAAGGAAATCAACGTCGCCAACTATGAGAAGGCGATTCAGACTGCGTTCCAGGAAGTCTCCGACGGCCTGGCCTCGCGCAAGACCTATAACGAGCAGCTTCAGGCGCAGCGCGATTTCGTCACTGCCAACCAGGACTACTACCGTCTTGCCGAGCGTCGCTACCGCATCGGGATCGACAGCAACCTGACGTTCCTTGACGCACAGCGCTCGCTGTTCAGCGCGCAACAGACGCTGATCACTGATCGTCTGTCGCAGCTCACCAGCGAGGTCAACCTGTACAAGGCCCTCGGTGGCGGCTGGTACGAGCAGACCAGCAGCGCGGAACCTATCGCCAAAGAGAAGCCGTCAGTTCAATTGTTCTGATCGGCATCCACAAAAAAACCACCCTGACGGGTGGTTTTTTTATGCCCTGAAAAACGCAATCAGTGATCGTGATGCAGATACGCTGGCTGCTTCGGCAAGCGCAGGCTGAACAGGAAAGCCACTACCATCATCGCCGTCACGTACCAATAGAAGGTGTTTTCCATGCCGTTGCTCTTGAAGCTCAGAGCGACGTATTCGGCCGAACCGCCAAATAGAGCGTTGGCCACTGCGTAAGCCAGGCCGACACCCAGCGCACGCACTTGGGGCGGGAACATTTCGGCTTTTACCAGACCGCTGATGGATGTGTAGAAACTGACAATCGCCAGTGCCAGGGTAATCAACACGAAAGCAACGAACGGGCTGGTGTTGCTTTTCAGGGTCATCAGAATGGGCACGGTGCAAAGTGCGCCCAGCGCGCCGAACCACAACATCGAGTTACGACGCCCGATCCTGTCTGCCAGCATGCCGAAAAACGGCTGCATGCACATGTACAGAAACAGCGCGCCGGTCATGATGTAGCTGGCGGTCTTGGGTTCCATACCGCCTGTGTTGACCAGATACTTCTGCATGTAAGTGGTGAAGGTGTAGAAAATCAGCGAGCCACCCGCGGTGTATCCCAGTACGGTGATAAACGCCGACTTGTGATGCTTGAACAGCGCCGCAATACTTCCGGCGTCCTTGTCCTGACGGCTTTCGGCAGTGGTCGTTTCATTGAGGGTGCGGCGCAGCAGCAAGGCAATCACCGCAGCACAGGCACCGATCACGAACGGGATACGCCAGCCGTAGTCGCGCAGCTCTTCAGTGGTGAGAAACTGCTGCAGGATCACCACCGTCAGCACTGCCAGCAACTGGCCGCCAATCAGGGTCACGTACTGAAAGGACGCATAGAAACCGCGCTTGCCGCGCAGTGCGACTTCACTCATGTAAGTGGCCGTGGTGCCGTATTCACCACCCACCGACAACCCTTGCAGCAGACGCGCCATCAGCAATAACGCAGGAGCCCAGGCACCAATCGTGGCATAGGTCGGCAAACAGGCAATGATCAGCGACCCGGCGCACATCATGGTTACCGAGATCAGCATCGAGTTCTTGCGGCCATGCTTGTCGGCCACACGTCCGAACAGCCAACCGCCGATCGGCCGCATCAAAAACCCGGCCGCGAACACCCCGGCGGTATTGAGCAACTGAACGGTAGGATCATCCGAAGGAAAGAACGCCGGAGCAAAGTAAATGGCGCAGAAGGCGTAGATATAGAAGTCGAACCACTCGACAAGATTGCCGGAAGAGGCGCCTACGATGGCAAAGATTCGCTTGCTGCGCTCTTCGCCGGTATAAGGCGTTTCCGTCGTGTTTGTAGTTGTCATTGTTTCCCCATCCTGATTAGGCGACTAGAAACAATCTGTAACACTCAAGCCCGACAAGTACAACCGTCCCGGCATTGCAAACCACACACTTCTGTTGAATGCACCGGCTTCTCGCGAATGAATTGGCTCCTACCTAGCCACCGTAGGAGCGAATTCATTCGCGATGCGGTATTTCAAACGACATATCTCTATCGAATATGCCGCCCCCTCGCGAATGAATTCGCTTACGCGGGTTGTACTTCGATTGCCAGCGCCAGCCCCTGCCCTACTCCCACGCACATGGTCGCCAGACCTTTGCGGCCGCCGGTCTTTTCCAGTTGGTGCAAGGCCGTCAACACCAGTCGGGCGCCACTCATGCCCAGTGGGTGCCCCAGCGCAATCGCACCACCGTTCGGGTTGACCTGAGGTGCGTCGTCGGCAAGCCCCAGTTCACGCAGCACTGCAAGCCCCTGGCTGGCGAAGGCTTCATTGAGTTCGATGACGTCGAAATCGGAAACCGCCAGCCCAAGACGCTCGACCAGTTTGCGTACCGCCGGCACCGGGCCAATGCCCATCACCCGAGGTGCAACACCGGCGCTGGCCATGCCCAGAATCCGTGCCCGAGGCGTCAGGCCATGCTTCTTGACGGCTTCGGCCGAAGCCAGAATCAAGGCTGCCGCGCCGTCGTTGACGCCCGAGGCATTGCCAGCGGTAACGGTTTTTTCCGGACCGTTGACAGGCTTGAGCCGGGCCAGCGTTTCCAGACTGGTATCGGCGCGTGGATGTTCATCCTTGTCGACGATGGTTTCGCCCTTCTTGTGAGCGACCCGCACCGGCACGATCTCTTCCTCGAAAAAGCCCGCAGCCTGAGCAACGGCGGTGCGTTGCTGGCTGCGCAGGGCGAAAGCGTCCTGATCGGCTCGAGAAATCTTGAAGTCATCCGCCACGTTGTCGGCGGTTTCCGGCATGGAATCGACGCCGTACGCAGCCTTCATGGCCGGATTGACGAAGCGCCAGCCGATGGTGGTGTCCTCCAGCTTCATGTTGCGCGAGAACGCTGCATCGGCCTTACCCATGACAAACGGTGCGCGCGACATCGACTCGACGCCACCGGCAATCGCCAATTCCATCTCGCCTGCGGCAATGGCGCGGAAGGCGGTGCCGATAGCGTCCATGCCCGAAGCGCACAACCGATTGAGGGTCACGCCGGGAATGCTCGGCGGCAGGCCCGCCAGCAGAGCGGCCATGCGCGCAACGTTGCGGTTGTCTTCGCCTGCCTGGTTGGCGCAGCCGAGAAACACCTCGTCGACCTCCTCCCAGTTGACCGACGGGTTGCGCTCTATCAAAGCCTTGATCGGCACGGCCGCCAGGTCGTCGGCACGCACCGAAGACAGGCCACCGCCAAAACGTCCGATAGGAGTACGAATCGCATCGCAGATAAAGACATCACGCATCACGCTTCTCCTGCAACCTGACCGTGAGCCGCCGCGGTTCGAGCTTCCAGCTCACGCAGGGCATTGAGTTCCACATCAGTGGGCTCTGCCGAGTAAACGACCTGTTCGGCAAAACGGATTTCCCAGCCAGTGGCCGCAATGACCTGCTCGCGGGTAACACCCGGATGCAGCGTGGTCACAACGAATTCGTTGGTGCTGGCTTCCGGCTCCATGATGCACAGGTCCGTGATGATCCCTACAGGTCCCGCACCCGGCAGCCCAAGGCGCTTGCGCGAGTCGCCGCCTTCGCCATGGCCGACAGAGGTCACGAAGTCGAGCTTGTTGACGAACGAGCGGGCCGACTGCTTGAGAATGATCAGTACAGACTTGGCAGAACCGGCGATTTCCGGCGCGCCACCGGCACCCGGCAAGCGGACTTTCGGGTTGTGGTAATCGCCCACGACCGTGGTGTTGATATTGCCGAAACGGTCGACCTGAGCCGCCCCCAGAAAGCCCACATCCACGCGCCCGCCTTGCAACCAGTAACGGAAGATTTCGCTGGTGGCGACCACGGTGTCAGCCGTTTCGGCCAACTCGCCATCACCAATCGACAGCGGCAATACGCTCGGCTTGGCACCAATCGGGCCGGACTCGTAGATAAGCACCACATCCGGCGAAGAGGTCAGGCGCGCAAGGTTCGCAGCCTTGGAAGGCAGGCCGATGCCCACGAAACAGACCGCGCCATTACGCAAGCGGCGGGCGGCGGCGATAGTCATCATTTCACTGGTGGTGTAAGTCATTATTTTGCCTCCGCAGCGCTGGCCAACTTGCTCTGGAACTCACTGAAATCCGCCGTGCCATGAATGTATTCGGCAATCCAGGCGGTGAAACTCTCGCGGTCCCGGGCAATAGGGTCCCAGGCTTGATAGAAAGGATTGTCCCGCTCGTAGTAGCCATGGGCGTAGGACGGATGCGCACCGCCCGGCACAAGACAGACAGCGCTCAATGCCCAGGTAGGCAATACACAGGAATTCATCGGTGCCTTGAGGTCGTCGACTATTTCTTCGACCGTCACGATGCAGCGCTTGGCAGACAGGGCCGCTTCCTTTTGCGCACCGAGAATGCCCCACAGCAGCACGTTGCCCTTGCGGTCGGCTTTCTGGGCGTGGATCACCGTGACATCCGGGCGCACCGAAGGCACGGCAGCCAGCACTTCACCGGTAAACGGACAGGTCACGGTCTTGATAAGCGGGTTGACCTTGGGCAGGTCGGAGCCGGCGTAAGCACGCAGCACTGCGAACGGCAAACCCGATGCACCGGCCACGTAGGCGTTGGCCAGGTCGGCATGGCTGTGCTCTTCGATTTCAATCGCATGAGGCCACTGTTTTTCGACCGCATCACGCAAACGGTGCAAAGAGCCGACGCCCGGATTACCGCCCCACGAAAAAATCAGCCGTTTCGCACAACCGGCACCGATCAATTGGTCGTAGATCAAATCCGGCGTCATGCGGACCAGCGTCAGGTCTTTTTTGCCCTGACGAATGATTTCATGACCAGCAGCCGTAGGAATCAAATGCGTGAAGCCTTCCAGTGCAACGGTATCGCCGTCGTTGACCAGTTGCTTCACTGCATCGCGTAGAGAAAGAATTTCAGCCATGAGGTGCTCCCGAACCCAACATCACGTTCAATGATCAGCGCGAAGAGCGCCGCAATGAAAATGAGGTTATGCCTGAGCACGATCGCAAACAATCCGATAATCGACTAAGCGTTCGATAATCGAACGCATTAAAAAGCGACTACAGCGATCAGGTAAACAGTTGCGTGCTCAAGTCCCGGCTCGCATCGAGCATGATCGGCAAGAACCGCTGCTCCAGCTCGCTGCGGGCCACTCGCCCGGCACTGGTGCTGACATTCAGCGCAGCCAGCACCTGACCCGATGCGTCATAAACAGGTACGGCAATCGAGCGCAGCCCTTGCTCCAGTTCCTGATCGACGATGCACCAGCCTTGCTGGCGAACCAGTTGCAGGCATTCGAGCAGTGCTTCGGGAGTGCGAATGGTGCGGCTGGTCTTGGGCTGTAAATCCACATGATCCAGATATTCACGCAACGACACATCATCCAGCGCCGCCAGCAGGATACGTCCCATGGACGTGCAATAAGCCGGCAAGCGACCACCGACAGACAGATCGACGGAAATGAGCCGCTGGGTGGTTGCCGAGCGGGCGATATAAAGAATGTCATCGCCTTCGAGGGTCGCCATGTTGCAGGCCTCATGCAGCATATCGCTCATGCGGTCCAGATAAGGCTGGGAAGAAACCGCCAGAGGGGTCGAGGACAGATAGGCATGACCCAGTGTCAGGACCTTGGGCAACAATGAGTAGGTTCGACCGTCTGTCGTCGCGTAACCCAGCTTGATCAGCGTATGCAGACAACGCCGAACCGCAGCCCGGGGAATTTCCGTGCGATGGCTGATCTGGGCAATGGTCAGATGCCGCTTGCGCTCCTGGAAGGCATGAATCACTGCCAGGCCACGTGCCAGTGACGTCATGAAATCGGGGTCGCCGGTCAGTGCCTGAATACGTTTTGCAGGCGATGCCACGATAGGCGGTGCCAGCGATGCAAAAGAATTACGCAGTTCATCATTCATTGCCAACACCTCTGTAACAGCTCTCAGGCCTTGTAAACCGCTGGCTTCAGCCCCTTTTCAAGGGGTTCTGCGAAGCCCGGATTGTGCGATTATCGAACCAATGGCCGATAATCGCAATTGACCCGTCGCAAATATACTTATACCTTTACGTCTGCCATGAAGTGACTTCTTGGAAATCCTGGTCAGGTACCCACTAAGAAGTCCAAGGCAGCGGCCTTGCCCACGAAGCAAGGCCGTTTTCATTAGAGCGATCCAGACTGCGACATCCTGACGCACCCCTCAATGATCACTCGATAAATCGCCTCTCTCATTTTCATTTGAATTTTGTCGCCAGTATTCTGTCCCGGCGCATCAGACTTTCATCGATGAAAGTTCTGTCATATTCATTACTCACCAAAACTTCGGAAGAGTCTCACAAAAAAAACAATATTCATGAAATCTCATGGCGTCCGGACAACGCCTATAGTTGACGAGACTGAACTTCTTGGAGATAGTATCGATCACTTGATTGGCGATACCTTGCCCTCCTGCGCAACATGCAGTTAATTTTTCGGTGCAAGGACCAGTCAACGTTAAGCATTAGCGCCCAACCCAAAAACGAATGTCGCTACGACAGCTGTTTTTTCTGGTGCCCCGTAGCCGCGAGCAGCAACGTGTCAAAGGCCTTGTGAAAAAGCCGGAATCCCTGCGTGGCCAGACAGCCACGAATGTATTTCGCCGGTCAGCTCACACGAGCGAACACTTTTGCGTGCTCAGCGTTATCACCAGACTCAATTGACTTAGATCAGGTAACTCAGTGACTAAAGATGAACTGCGCGCGGAACTTGAGCGCCAGGAGCAACGTTACAAGGATGTCTACGGCGGGGAAGTCACCACCTATGCCGCGCAACCCGAACCGGAACGCAAGCCTTGGCGTAAAAGAGCCAGTCTTCTGGATCAGGCTTTCAAACAAGAGTTGCAGAAGATGGAAAAAGACCTGAAAGAAGAGACATAGGTCTGAACGGGCTTCAGCCGTTCGCCCAGACCTGAAAATGCCAGCCACACAGGCGTCACCGTCCCATTGAGCAATCATTCGGGCACCTGTGGCATGCCTTTTTTTTGACTTTAATCGATACCAATCAGCGGCTGGCAAGTCGATCCGTATTTTTTCTGTCATAATCGCGCCCCCTTCAGACCGGGTCAGAAAACCTACATGATCGATTTATTCAGCGGGCTAGATGCTTGGGTGTTAGTGAGCCTGTTGCTCGCCCTGGCATTCGTCCTAACGTTCGAGTTCATCAACGGCTTTCATGACACCGCCAACGCGGTGGCGACAGTCATTTACACCAAGGCAATGCCGCCTCATCTGGCCGTGTTCTTCTCGGGTGTGTTCAACTTTCTCGGCGTCCTGCTGGGCGGTGTCGGCGTGGCCTATGCCATCGTCCACCTGCTTCCGGTGGAAATGCTGATCAACGTCAACACAGGACACGGGCTGGCGATGGTGTTCTCGCTGCTGGCTGCCGCGATCGCCTGGAACCTGGGGACGTGGTACTTCGGTATCCCGGCATCGAGTTCCCATACGCTGATCGGCTCGATCCTTGGCGTGGGTCTGGCCAACGCCCTGATCAACGACATCCCCCTGAGCGAGGGCGTCAACTGGCA
Organism: Pseudomonas serbiensis; assembly: GCF_030580745.1. Taxonomy (NCBI): domain Bacteria; kingdom Pseudomonadati; phylum Pseudomonadota; class Gammaproteobacteria; order Pseudomonadales; family Pseudomonadaceae; genus Pseudomonas; species Pseudomonas serbiensis. Next base: position 17,132 of record NZ_JAUQOO010000008.1, on the reverse strand, counting down.
GAAAGCGATGGATATCGGCGCATCGCTGGTGTTCTCGCCACTGGCTGGCTTCCTGGTGGCGGGCCTGGTGCTCATCGCACTGAAATGGTGGCGCCCCCTGTCCAAGATGCACAAGACGCCTGAACAGCGTCGCAAGATCGACGACAAGAAGCACCCACCGTTCTGGAACCGTCTGGTACTGGTCATTTCGGCCATGGCCGTCAGCTTTGTACACGGCTCCAACGATGGCCAGAAAGGTATCGGCCTGATCATGCTGGTATTGATCGGTATCGTGCCAAGCCAGTTCGTACTGGACCTCAACAGCACGACCTACCAGATCGAGCGCACCCGGGATGCAACCCTGCACCTGAGCCAGTTCTATCAGCGCAACAGCAACACGCTGGGCGAATACCTGGCCATGGGCAAGTCGTTCAAGGGCGACCTGCCATCCAGTTCCGCATGTAACCCGGAGCAGACCGAGCCAACCATCGACGCACTGCTCGACACATTGAAAGGCGTTGCCGATTACCACTCGCTGTCTTCCGAGCAACGCATCGAGGTACGTCGCTACCTGCTTTGCCTGGATGACACTGCACGCAAGGTCGGCAAGTTGCCAAACCTGGGCGCTCGTGAAAAATCCGACCTGGAAAAACTTCGCAAGGACCTGACCGGTACGACCGAATACGCACCGTTCTGGGTAATCCTGGCCGTTGCACTGGCGCTGGGTATCGGCACCATGGTCGGCTGGAAACGTGTGGTACTGACCATTGGCGAGAAGATCGGCAAGCAAGGCATGACTTACGCTCAAGGCATGTCTGCGCAGATCACCACAGCCTGCGCAATTGGTATGGCCAACATCTTCAGCCTGCCCGTTTCGACCACCCACATCCTGTCGTCGGGTGTTGCCGGAACCATGGTTGCCAACAGGAGCGGCCTGCAAGGCGGCACCGTACGTACGATTCTGCTGGCCTGGGTCCTGACCCTTCCAGCCACTGTCGCACTGTCGGCCTGTCTGTTCTGGCTCGCGTCCAAAGCGCTGGCCTGATGCTCCATACAAAGGCGGTGCGCACGCACCGCCTTTGACGCCTTACCTGCGCTTCTTGCCGCCCAGCAACGACCCCATCAAACCCCGCACCAGCTCACGACCCAATTGAGTCGCCGCCTGACGCATGGCATTTTTCACCGCCTGCCCTGCAACGCTTCCCAGAAATTCACTGGCCTTGTCCCCGAAACTTTCCGACTCCTGCGTGTTTGCGGCAGGTGCATCGGCCTGACTCGGTTCGCTCGCTTTGCGGGTGACCAGTATTTCGTAGGCCGACTCCCGGTCGACAGGCCTGTCATAGCGCCCCGCCAGAGGCGACTGGCTGATAAGGCTGACACGCTCGGCTTCGCTCAGCGGCCCGATGCGCGATTGAGGAGGAGCCACAAGAACCCGCTGGACCATGGCCGGCGTACCCTTGTCCTGCAAGGTGCCCACCAGCGCTTCACCGATTCCCAGCTCAGTCAGCACACTCAATGCATCGAACTCAGGGTTGGGCCTGAAACCATCGGCTACTGCACGCAGCGACTTCTGCTCCTTGGCCGTAAACGCTCGAAGCCCGTGCTGAATACGCATCCCCAACTGCGCCAGAATGTCATCCGGCAGGTCACCGGGCGACTGAGTGACGAAATACACACCGACACCCTTGGAGCGAATCAGACGCACCACCTGTTCAAGCCGCTCCTGCAAGGCCTTGGGCGTATCGGCAAACAACAGATGCGCTTCATCGAAGAACAGCGCCAGCAGCGGCTTGTCTGCATCGCCACGCTCAGGCAATTGCTCGAAGAGTTCTGCCAGCAACCACAGCAGGAAAGTGGCGTAGACCTTGGGGGCTTCGTGTACCAGGCGGCTGGCGTCCAGCAGATGAATGCGCCCTCGCCCGTCGCTGGCAGGCCGCAGGATATCTTCCAGTTGCAAGGCCGGCTCACCAAACAAGGCTTCTGCGCCCTGCTGCTCCAGAACCGCGAGACGCCGCTGCAAGGCCTGGCTGGAACCGGTAGTCATCAGCGCGCCATCTTCCCCCAGCAACTGCGGGTTATCGCGCAAATGGTTGAGCAGTGCCTTGAGGTCCTTGATATCCAGCAGCAGAAGGCCTTCACGATCAGCCACCTTGAAGGCTGCGTACAACGCCGATTGCTGGCTGTCGCTCAGTTCAAGCAGATTGCCCAGCAACAACGGCCCCATTTCACTCAATGTCGTGCGCAAGGGATGGCCGGACTTGCCGTCGATATCCCACAGCGTTACTGGATATCCCTGAGGCTTGTGATTGAGCCAGGGCATCCCGGCAATCCGTTCGGCAATCTTGCCCTGAGGATTGCCCGCTGCCCCCAGCCCGCAGAGATCGCCCTTGATATCCGCGGCGAATACGGCCACGCCGGCATCGCTGAAGGCTTCAGCCAGACGCTGCAAGGTGACCGTCTTGCCAGTCCCGGTTGCACCGGCCACCAGACCATGACGATTGGTCAGGCGCAAAGCCTGAAAGACCGGTTGCCCACCAAGGTCGGCCCCCAACGCAATTTCCTGAGAATCGGGCATGTCATCACCTTCTCATGCACATCATGCAGAGCTGTTGGAAATAGCTGACCGCCAGCCAGCCGCTTTTTATAGAACGCATAGTATTGACCAGTTTCAACAAGGCTGACTGCCATCCTCCCGCCGGGCGGCGGGATTTGCACGCGAACATCTATTCTTGTGGGAGGTCAAGGAAAGAACTGCCATTGATCGCAGGAGTGCCAACTGTGCATATCGCCGACATGACCATGTTCTACGCCCCCGCCAGCGGTGGAGTACGCACTTACCTCGATGCCAAGCACCGCCGCCTTGAGCGCTACCCGGATGTGCGCCACAGCCTGCTGATCCCCGGTGCCTGCTCAAGCCATAACGACGGGGTTTATAAAGTGGCCGCTCCTGCCTTGCCGTTCAGCAATGGTTACCGCTTTCCGTTACGGGTATCGCCCTGGCGCAATGTATTGCATAGCCTGCAACCGGACCTGATAGAAGTCGGCGATGCCTACCTCACTGCCTGGGCGGCACTCGATGCCCGGCGGCAACTGGAAGTGCCGGTGATCGGCTTCTATCACTCGGATCTGCCATTGTTGGTCAGCAACCGCATGGGCCACTGGATGGGGACCAGTGTCGAAGCCTACATCAGCAAGTTATACGGCAACTTCGACCGGGTATTGGCGCCCAGTCAGATCATGGCTGACAAGTTGATATCCCTGGGCGTAGAAAATGTTTATACACAGCCCCTGGGCGTCGATCTGGAGACATTCAACCCCCGCCATCGAAACCCGGACATCAGAACTGAACTCGGCTTGAACGAACATACCCATCTGCTGATATTTGCCGGGCGCGGCTCGAAAGAGAAAAAGTTGCCGGTCTTGCTTGAATGCATGCGCCAACTTGGCCCGCACTATCACCTGTTGCTGGTGGGTTCACATATGCCGGTCCAGGTGCCGGACAATGTTTCGGTTATCGGACGCTTCTGCAACACCAGGCTGCTGGCACAACTGCTGGCCAGTGCCGATGCCCTGGTACATGCAGGCGATCAGGAGACTTTCGGCCTGGTAATCCTTGAAGCCATGGCCAGCGGCATTCCCGTAATTGCCGTCGCGGCCGGGGCCTTTACTGAAATAGTAAAACCGGAGTGCGGCTTGTTGTGTCATGCGAATGATCCCCAGGCGATGGCCTTCGCCGTTCGCGAGTTGTTCAGCCATGACACGCAGCAGAAAGGCCTGGCGGCTCGACGCCATGTCGAGGAGCGTTACAGTTGGGATAACGTGATCAGCGGCCTGCTCGAACATTATCGAGCAGTCCTGGGCTGTCGCCTGCCAGCACTCGCCCATGGCTGAAACGCCGAAACCGCGCAGTGTCCTGCTGGTCCTGCATGATGTCGCGCCGCCAACCTGGGCCGACTATCAGCCCTTTGTGGCTGCCGTGGATGCATTGGGCTCGATCCCCATCACCTGGCTGGTCGTACCGGACTTCCACAAACGCCACCCGCTGGATAACGACCCGTACTTGCCTAACCTGCTGCACAGCAGGCTTGAACGAGGCGATGAGCTGGCATTGCATGGTTACTGTCACTACGACGACGGCCCTGCGCCCCGCTCACTGCATGAATACTTCATGCGTCGCATCTTCACCTGGGAAGGCGAGTTTTACACCCTGAACAGACAACAGGCCCTTGCGCGACTGGAAGCGGGTATTGAACTGTTCAGACGCCATGCCTGGCCCCTTCACGGTTTTGTGGCACCCGCCTGGTTGATGAGCCAAGGCACCCGCGAAGCGCTGCGCCAACTGCCACTGGCTTACACCAGCGACTCGCAGCACCTTTATCGATTACCTGACTTTACGAGCATCGATGCACCCGGTCTTGTCTGGAGCGCACGAAGTTCCTGGCGGCGAGGCGTATCGAAAGTGGTCAGCGAACTGCACAGGTCCAGGATTCAGGAAGCACCGACCATTCGTCTGGGCCTGCACCCTGTCGACATGCGCCATGGGTTCTCGCGCCGCTACTGGCTCGACACCCTCAAACGCTTGCTGGAGGAAGGACGTCAGCCCATGACCAAAATCGCCTGGCTGAATGCTCAAGCGTTGCTGTCGGGCTCGGGGGATTGTTCTTGCAACTGACGCCACAATTCAGCGGCCTCAGAGAAGTCGGCGCCGTCTTCAGGCGTCAACTCATCAAGGTCGTAGCGACTCAGACAGCCTTCGCCCAGAGTGGGAGGCGCGGTGGAGGTGGCTTTGTCGAGGGGATCGGTCATTAGCAAGGCGCCCGTACATTCGAAGAAAATCTGTCGCCTTCAATGACGTCTCGCGAATGAATTCGCTCCTACAGAGGCGTAGGAACGAATTTATTCGCGAATGGCGCAAATGATCAATCGAAAACCACGGTCTTGTTGTCATGCACCAACACCCGGTCTTCCAGGTGAGCACGCAGACCACGGGCCAGGACCATTTTTTCCACGTCACGGCCGAAGCGCACCATGTTTTCGATGCTGTCGCGATGGCTGACGCGAACCACGTCCTGCTCGATGATGGGACCGGCGTCGAGTTCTTCGGTGACATAGTGACAAGTGGCACCAATCAACTTCACGCCACGCAGCGAGGCCTGATGATAAGGCTTGGCGCCGACGAACGATGGCAGGAAGCTGTGGTGAATGTTGATCACCTGATGGGCATATTCGCTGCACAACTGCGGCGGCAGGATCTGCATGTAGCGCGCCAGAACCACCACATCAGCCTTGTGATGACCGACCAGACGCGAAACTTCGGCAAATGCCGGCTGCTTGTCTTTTGGATCGACAGGGACGTGGTAATAAGGAATGTCGTGCCACTCGACCATGCTGCGCAGATCCTGGTGATTGGAAATCACGCAGGCGATGTCGCAGTCGAGTTCATCGCTGTGCCAGCGGTGCAGCAGGTCAGCCAGGCAATGGGATTCGCGGCTGGCCATCAGCACCACGCGCTTCTTCTGCGCAGAGTCAGTGATGCGCCAGTCCATCGAGAACTCTTCGGCGATAGGCGTAAACGCCTCGCGAAAGCCCTCGAGATCAAAGGGCAATGTATCGGCACGGATCTCGTGACGCATGAAGAACCAGCCACTGAGATTGTCCGAATGGTGGCTCGCTTCGGTAATCCAGCCATTATGGGATGCCAAAAAGTTACTGACTTTGGCAACGATGCCAACACGGTCCGGGCAAGCAATCACCAGACGAAAAGTGCGCATTTAGGGAAACTCCAGAACTTCGCAAAGGCGCTATTCTAGCGACTGTGCGGCAAAACTGCAGTATTCCCTTTGCCTGCCTCTCAAGAAAACCCGCCGCCAGAGATTGCACCTTGCCAGCATCACATTGTCAGCGCTCAAGCCCCAAACAAACCCTCTATTTAGCGGTGCTTTAATAGGGTGCATCTTTGGGAGTCGCACACCCGCTTGCTAGTTCCATGAATCTGTAGGCGGGGTGTATATTCTAAATAATCCAATAAAACTTTTATTTAATGTTTACTTGCTCAAGTTCTCTGACTATTATTGCGTGACTGTAACCCTGAAACCCATCACAACATAAGGTTCCCTCATGTCCCTGATCAACGAATACCGCGCCACAGAAGAAGCCATCAAAGAACTGCAAGCCCGTTTGAAAAACCTGTCGCAAGACGACAAACTGCAAACCGAGCTGGAATTTGAAGGCAAACTGCGCACACTGATGGGCGAATACCAAAAATCGCTGCGCGACATCATTGCACTTCTGGATCCAGAATCCAAAGTTAAAGCGCCTCGTGGCGGTGCAGTGAAAACTACCGGCACCAAGCGTGCTCGCAAAGTCAAGCAATACAAAAACCCGCACAACGGCGAAGTCATCGAAACCAAAGGTGGCAACCATAAAACTCTGAAAGAGTGGAAAGCCAAGTGGGGCAGCGACGAGGTTGAAAGCTGGGCCACTCTGCTGGGCTAAGCCTTACAGGGCTGCACCGCATCTGCACCCGTTAAAAACGCCAGCTTGCTGGCGTTTTTTTATTAATAAGATTCCCCCCCTCTCGCCTTATACTCCCAATCGCCCGGTTAAATGCTGTACATAATTCTGCCACTGATTCAACACCTGAAGCTGCGCAGGGGTGGCATTAACAGACAACTCGGCCAGCGCGTCTGTAAAACTTTGTAAGGTATTGGGAGCGCCCCATTCCGGGCTGCGTAGCCGCGCCTGACAAAAATGGCGCCAGCGCTGTTGCTCTTCGTCACTCAAGGTATCGGGGAAGTTACGGGCACGATAACGAAACAACAACTCAGGCAGACGCCCATCGTCAAAAGGCCACGCATCATGGGCCAGTTGTTCCGGCTCGGCACAGCGTACTTGCTCACAAAGTCGACGATCACGATCACCAATAAATCCATCATACAATTGCTGCTCGGGATCTTCGGTGGCCGTGAAATCATCCTTGTCATACAAAGCAGGCAATTTACTCTGCCAAACTTCACGACTCTCGTTCAGCCGAGACGCGCGCGCCTGATAGCCCGCCATATCCAGCTGCAAGCGCTCTTGATCTTCACTGCGCAAGACACTGAGCGGCGCAATCACCGGGCATCGATTTATATGCAGTAATTTGAGCGGCACCGGCAACTCACCCTCCGCCATCTCCTCACGACGCCTATATAAACGCTGCTTCAGAACTTCGGCATCCAGGTCCAGCAGAGGCGAATGATCCAGATGCAGGTCGCACACAATCAGGGCATTGCGATTCCTGGGATGCCAGGCCAGCGGCAATACCACACCCAGATAATTACGGGCCGCAGAAAAGCGTCCTGAGATATGCACCAGCGGCTGCATCAGACGAATCTGTTCCTGAACCTTATGTTTGCTGCGCAGAGCGAACAGGTAGTCATACAGTCTTGGTTGTTTCTCACGTATCAGGCGCGCCAGAGCGATAGTTGCCCGCACATCCGACAACGCATCATGGGCTTGCCCGTGATCAATGCCATTGGCGGCGGTCAGGCGTTCCAGCTTGAGGGTTACTCTGCCCTCTTCCTGTGGCCAGACAATCCCGTCAGGGCGCAGTGCATAGGCGGCTCGCACTACATCGATCAAATCCCAGCGACTGTTACCGCCCTGCCACTCTCGCGCATAAGGATCGAAGAAGTTTCGATACAAGCTGTAACGGGTTACCTCATCATCGAAACGCAGCGTGTTATAGCCCGAACCGCATGTGCCGGGAGCCGACAGTTCAGCATGCACACGGGTCATGAAATCGGCTTCGCAGAGCCCTTTTTCAGCCAGACGCTCGGGCGTGATCCCGGTAATCAGGCACGCCGCCGGATGAGGAAGAATGTCGTCGCCGGGCTGGCAATAAAGATTTACGGGCTCTGCGATCTCATTGAGGTCGAAGTCGGTACGAATGCCGGCCATCTGCAACGCACGGTCACTGCGCGGATTGATACCGGTGGTTTCATAGTCGTACCAGAAGATGCTGGAGGTCACGGGCTGATCCTGAACAAAAGACCTGCAAAGTGTAGGTTGTCGAGCATGCCTGTGGCGAATTAAAGCCTTATTGCCCCACAAAGCCCGGAATGCCTTGTTGCGCACCACAGCCTTGCTCGATAGCATCACAAATCGCTTTCAGGTGCCCTGCTCCCGACAATGTCATCGCCTCCAGCCTCGCCAAGGAATGCAGCGCCGCCCGCGCCACTGGATACCCGAATAGGGATCGAGACCCCGGAAGGCATCGATCTGGTCATCCGTCCAGCCGGTCTGCTGCCGCGCGCACTGGCCTTCGGGATCGATCTCGGCATCCGAGTGCTGATCATCGGCGCACTCATCATGTTCTTCCGGCTGTTCGACAAACTCGGCACAGGCCTGGGTTCCATCGCCACGTTTCTGGTGACCTGGTGGTACATGGTGCTGTTTGAAGTATTGAATCAAGGCAGCACGCCGGGCAAACGCATCATGGGCCTGCGCGTGGTACAGGACGATGGCACGCCCATCGGCTGGGCATCGTCGCTGATCCGCAACCTGCTGCGCGTCGTCGACATGCTGCCTTTCGGTTACTGCATCGGGATCATCAGTTGCCTGAGCCATCCCATGTTCAAGCGTCTGGGCGATCTGGCGGCCGGAACCTGCGTGATCTATCGCGATGTACCGGTCCAGCGCCCCGTTCTGCCGCAAGCCGAGCCGGTTGTTGCGCCGTTCACGCTGACTCTGGACGAACAACGTGCCGTCATGGATCTGGCGGAACGCCAGGGCGAACTCTCCGCTGCCCGCACTGAAGAGCTGGCAGCCATTCTGGCAGAACCCTTGCACATTCCTCCCGGCAAGGCAGTCGCGCACATCAATGGCCTGGCCCGCGGCCTGTTGGGGCCAACATGAAACAGAGCCTGTTTGAAGCCCGTCACCAACCCCAATGGCAACGTTTCAGTGAGCGCCTGGATGCACTTGAGCGTAGCAAGAGCGATCCCGAAACCGGCGAAACCTTCGCCAGCGATTACCGGCGTATCTGCCATCAACTGGCATTGGCGAGGGAACGCGGCTACAGCAGCCACTTGATCGACCCGTTGCAACAACTGGCCATGCGCGGCCACCAACAGCTCTACCGCCATCGCAACAGCATCGGTGCGCAGTTCCTGAGTTTCATCCTCGCAGGCTTCCCGCGTCTGGTTCGGGCGCAATGGCGCTTCGTACTGGTCGCCAGCCTGTTGTTTTTCGCCAGCCTGATCGGCATGGGCCTGCTGGTGTATTTCTTTCCGGATCTGGTCTACAGCATCCTCAGCCCGGCACAGGTCAGCGACATGGAAAGCATGTACGACCCCGCCGCGAAACGCATAGGCCAGGCACTGGAGCGAGAATCCAGCGATGACTGGATGATGTTCGGCTACTACATCATGAATAACATCGGCATCGCGTTTCAGACCTACGCCAGCGGATTGCTCTTTGGCCTGGGCAGCCTGTTCTTCCTGCTGTTCAACGGCCTGATGATCGGTGCCGTTGCCGGCCACCTGACACAGATCGGCTTTGGCCAGACATTCTGGTCATTCGTGGTGGGGCACGGGGCCTTTGAGCTGACGGCAATTGCCCTGGCCGGCGCGGCAGGCCTGAAACTGGGCTGGGCCTTGCTGGCTCCGGGCCGCCTGACCCGCGCCGAAGCCTTGCGTCTGGCGGCACGAACCAGTGTGCAACTGATCGGCGGCGTCATTCTGTTCCTGTTTATTGCGGCCTTTATAGAAGCCTACTGGTCATCGATGACCTGGCCCGCCCCTCTCATCAAATATCTGGTGGGCGCCGCTCTCTGGGCATTGGTGATTGCCTATCTGGCTCTGGCAGGACGGACAGCCCATGCGCCTGACTGACGCCAGCGTCACGATACGTCCGCGCAACGCCTGGGAAGCCATCGATCTCGGCGTACTGCTGGCCCGCGAACACCGTGCCCTGCTGATGAGCAGTTGGGCCATCGTCACACTGCCGATCTTCACGCTGCTCAGCGTATTGCTGTGGGATTATCCCTCGCTGGTCTTCATCCTGATCTGGTGGCTAAAACCCGTCTTTGAGCGCTTGTCCCTGCTGATTCTCTCCCAGGCCTTGTTCGGCCCTGCGCCGACACTCAAACAGGCGCTAAAGGCCTGGCCTGCGACACTCAAGAACCAGTTGCTCCCCAGCCTGACCACAAGACGCCTGAGCCTGAGTCGCAGTTTCCTGCTGCCGGTGCAACAACTGGAAAACCTTTCAGGCATCGAACGAAGCCAGCGCATCGCCCTGCTCCAACAAAAAAACATGCGCGCCGCCCGCTGCCTGACCATCGTCGGCAGCCATCTGGAATTTGCGCTGTGGTTCGGCCTGATCCTGCTGTTCTATGCCTTCATTCCCCAGCAGATCGAACTCGACTGGCGCTGGTACAGCATGCTGAATACGGACGGAAGCTGGAACTGGCTTGAACACCTGAGCAATGCGCTTTATGCCTTGGTGCTGGTGTTCTGGGGGCCGATCTACGTTGCCTGCGGTTTTACCCTGTACCTCAATCGCCGCACCACACTGGAAGCCTGGGATATCGAACTGATATTCAGGCGCCTGCGCCAACGGTTGATCGGCAGCGCTTCTGTCCTGCTGATAGCCACAGGCTTGGCCCTGTCCGCCTTGCCCACGTCGAGCCTGGCAGACGACCCCCAAAGCTATAGCTGCCCGCTGCCGGAGCAGGATCCAGCCATCAATGACCCGCAACCCGCTGCGCCCGATACACCACGCCTGACGCATCAGGCCTTGACCAGCGAAGACGCGAAAAAGGACATCAAGGCCCTGCTGCAACAACCACCGTTCAAGAACCCCAAGACCGTAAGCGGCTGGCGCTTCCCGGAACACGAAGAGCCCGCGTCCAAGGCCAAGCCCGGCAGTGAAGGCGCCCTGATCAAATGGCTGAACGGCTTGTTGAGGTCGGCAAATGTGATCGCCAACGTACTGGAGGTCTTGCTTTGGGGGGCCGCCATCGCCCTGATCGGCTGGCTGGTCTGGCGTTATCGCGAGTGGTTCAAGACCTTTGTAGGCCGAGGCAATGGCAAGCGCAAAACCTTGCGTGACAGGCCCGAGCAGTTGTTCGGCCTGTCCATCACGGCCCAAAGCCTGCCTGACGACATTGCCAGCCACGCCCAGCAACTCTGGGCCACCCAACCGCGAGAAGCGTTGAGCCTGTTGTATCGCGGCTTGCTCAGCCGCTTGTTGAGTGACTATCAACTTCCCCTCAAGAACGCCGACACCGAAGGCCAGGTGCTGGAGCAGGTCACGAAACTGAACCAGCCACTGCTGAGCGAGTTCAGCCGCAACCTGACCACCCATTGGCAAAACCTCGCCTACGGCCATCGCCTGCCACCCGCTCATCTGCAACAGGAACTCTGTGACGGCTGGCGCCGACTGTTCGATGCCGGAGTACAGCGATGACTCGGCGCAAGCAGATCCTCATCGGCTTGCTGGTGCTCGTGGCGCTGGTACTGAGCGGTATCTATGCCTACAAGAACCTCGAGCCCTACGAAGAAATCATCGATCAAGGGCCTTCACCGGAAGTAGCGGCCAATCCGTACCTGGCTGCCGAACACTTCCTTCGGCAACGCTCGACGTCAGTAAACACGACCCGCACCCTGCTCGCTCTTCCCGATGTCAGTCAGCAGGCACAAACGTTCTTGCTGCTCGACAGTCGCGAAAACATGACGCCTGCTCAGGTCGAACGGCTGCTGGACTGGACCAGATCGGGTGGCCATCTGCTGTTTGTCGCCGAGCAGCTATGGGACGAAAAAAAGGGTCGGAGCGGCGACCTGTTGCTGGACAGGGTTCAGGTTCGCCAATACCTCACAAGAGATATCAAGCGACAGGACCGCGAACAGGAACGGCTGGAAAACGAGGCACGCCCCAGACTGCCCGTTCCCATGATCGCCCCGCGCCCTGCTGCACCTTCCATGCGCTGGCCGGAACTGACTCGCCTGTATCTGGAAAACGAAAAAGAACCGGCCTACATGAGTTTCAGCCCGGCCTTCCATCTGGAAGATCCGCAGGATCACGCCCAGTCCTGGGCCAACAGCGCCGATGCCACGCACATGCTGCAAATGATCTATGGCAAGGGGCTGATCACTGTCCTCACGGACTCGGATCTGTGGAAAAACCGCGCCATCGCCAAATACGACAACGCCTGGCTGTTGTGGTATATCACCCAGGACAGCGCGGTGACCATGCTTCTGGAAACCGAGCATGACAGCCTGCCGGGACTATTGCTGCGCAACTTCCCGCTGGCGCTGGTGACACTCGCGCTACTGATCATCCTGACGCTCTGGCATGTCGGCCTGCGTGAAGGCCCCTTGCAAGCGCCCGCCGCCAGAGGCAGGCGACAACTGGCCGAGCATCTGCGCGCCAGTGCCGACTTTGTGCGCCGACGCAGTGGCCAGCAGGTTCTGCTCAAGAGCCTGCAAATGGATATCCTGCGGCGCGCCCGCCTGCGCCATCCCGGTTTTGAACGATTGGGGGTAACCGATCAGTGGCAGGTTCTGGCCCGCCTGACCCGCCAACCCACCAGCGCCATCAGCGACGCCCTGCGGCCAAGACCCAGCCAGCGGATGTCCAGTGCCGAATTCACCCGTCAGGTTGCCCACCTGCAAACCCTCAGGAATGCCCTATGATTTGGCTCTTGGGGTTCGTTAGGTTGTTTTTATTTTAGAAACAACCACTTAGAAAAAAACCCACTAAAGTGCTTGAGACGTTTCAATCATCTTAGGTCTGTCAAATAGGCCAAGCGATTGGGTGTCTTAGTCTAGGTGGGGAAGTTGAATGGAGCTTGTTTGGAGTACTGAGGACTTTGTGATCGCTGGGCAACCTTATCCAGGATTTCCCATTCTGCTCTGGGACACGATGGAGAGCTGCGTTCAAGCCAATCTGTTCTATCGCAACTACCTGCTTCGCGGGGCCATTGGCTCGAAGAAGTCATGGCCCAATACAGGCCGTGCAATTTACGATTTTTTCAGCTTCCTTCAGGCTCATGAGCTTGACTGGCGCGACGTGGATCGTGGCGAGGCCAAAAGCCTTGTAGCGGCCTACCGGGACTACTGCTTGGTAACGTGCAAGCTGGCATCGAATACCACTCGACAGCGCCTGACTTACATCTGCAAGTTCTACGAGTTCGCTCTGAAGGAAAGGTGGGTGACGCGCCTGCCATTCGACTATGAAGAAATCACCGTGAAGCGCGAAACAAGCTTCCTTGAGCACACCAATGCCAGTGGCGGCAAAGTTATGGCAAATGATGTGATGCCACGTCGCAATAAGACTCTCCCCAAGTTCCTGACCATCTCCGAGATCAAATCGCTTCTGGCTAGTGTTGAGAACCCCCATCACCGAATGATGATGCGCCTAGCGTTGCACATGGGCTTGCGCCGAGAGGAAGTCGCGAACTTCCCGTTGGAGTATGTGTTCGACCCCGAAAAGGCTGGAAGAACCGAACGCAATATCCGCCTCCGACTTGATCCGTTCGACGGAAGCGGCATGGTGACCAAAGGTAGCAAGCCGCGAGATATCTATGTAAGCCGCAAGTTCTTGGCAGAACTCTATCGCTATGCATCAAAGGCACGTGGCGAGCGCGCATCGCTGAGCAACACTCCACAAAAGCCGCTGTTCCTCAACAAAGCTGGGAGATCCTACGGTGACGGCAAGAGCCTTAATCGGATCATCAACAACTCCGGCAAGCGTGTAGGAATCAAGGTCCATACACACATGCTTCGGCATAGCTATGCAACCCACACCTTGATCGGCCTTCAGCGCAACCGGTCGAGCGGACTGGACCCTCTCGTGTTCCTTCAGCGGCAACTCGGCCACAGCTCAATTCAAACGACCATGCTGTACCTCCATTTGGTCAACGACATTGCCGACGAAGCGGTGCTGGCCTACGACGATGAGCTGAATGCATTGGAGGTAGATGCTTGATGGGGAAGCGTAAGGTATTTACCAAGACCGATCTCAGCGTCCCACAAGTCGAGCACAGCATCGACACCGCTGGCAACGTGGTCGTTCTTCCTGAGGCTATCCCTCCGTTGAACACCGCTGTCAAGTTCACGCGGAACAGCTCCAGCACCCGGAGCTTCGATTTTGCCCGGTGGTATGGCGCGGGGATTGACCCTATCACCTACGCCTGCCAGCGCCAAATTGAACGTTTCCTCGCCGGTCAGGACGGAGCCATCGCAGTTACTACTGCGGCTCATCACTGCACAATCGGGCTGCGTTACTTCCTCGATTACTGCCTGCTCCGGGCGGCAGCTTTTGGACGTAACTTGGTCTTGGCAGATGTAAACCGAGACCTTATCGACGGTTATCTACGCCATCTAACTGAGCTTAGTTTGGCAACTATCAGTCAGAAGAACGTCTACACGAAAACAAAGTCCTTGCTTACAGCACTTGGGCGGCGCGGATTGTTCCCCCTGGTCCCATCGGGGGATACCGCTACCTTCCCACGCAACCCCTTCCCAAACAGCAACCGAAAGGTTAAGGGCGAGACGGCGCTGTCCAAACGCGAGCGGCAGGCGTTTACAAAAGCACTGCGCGAGGCTATCAGGCCGATATGGAGCGATAACCCACTTGTGACGGGCTACCTTCTGGTCGCTGCCCTGCTGATCGTGGCATTGCACACCGGACGAAATACCACGCCACTGCTTGAGATGGGTCGCGACTGCTTGCGGCCACACCCCAAAGACAACACTGTGTTTCTGGTGCTTTGGAAGCGGCGCGGCTACAACACTAGTAAAGTCCCGCTGCGGTCCGAATCAGACGCCGAGCGCCTTCTCGAATACACGCCCAGCGTTAGGATGAACGTAGAGCGTCTGATTCGTCGCGTTATGGTTTTGACCGAGCCATTGGATTCAGACGCACCGGGCGACCTTAAGGGGCGCGTGTGGCTTTATCGCAGCCGCAGCACGGAGTCAGTCGGTCAAGTGACGTCGCTAAGCGCGGCGAGTTTGGAAAAGGAGGCGAGGAGTCTTGTAGCTAAATATGGGCTAAAGGATAGCGACGGAAATCCATTGCGCATAAATATCTCGCGCCTGCGCAAAACCTTTGCGAACCGTATTTTTGAGCTTACCGATGGCGATCTCGCGACCACCGCCGCAGCGCTCGGCAATACCCCTCAAGTAGCCGACAGGAACTATTTAGCGCCCGGCCCAGACGCCCGTCGCAACTGGAAGTTCATGGGTGAAGTACTGGTGCAGGAGTTGCAGACTCACACAATAGGCGAGACCTATAAAGACACCCCAATGGGTCGTTGCGCCGATCCGGTGAACGGCCAGTTCGCCCCAAAGCGCAAGGATGCGAACTGCATGAGCTTCATGAACTGCCTGCGCTGCACACACTACGCGGTGACTGCTGAGGATCTCTACAAGCTGTTCAGCTTCTACTTCCGTGTGCTGGGCGAACGCTCGCGAATGGACAAAAAACGCTGGGCAAGAGAGTACGCCCATATCCCTCGTCTGATCGACAAGTACATCGTCGCCGAGGGATTGCGGCGTGGCATTTTCAAGACCGCAAACGTTGAGGCCGCTCGTGAGCGCGCCCGCTCACAGCCGCACCCATACTGGTCAGTTGATCTGATTGAGAGCTTGGAGATCTTTGCATGAGTGACGAAACCTTGTTGGCGCTCTCATGGACGCCCATCATCACCCCGCCGGGTGACGTGCGCGGACTCCCTGAGTCCGAACGCGATGCTGCTATCATCACCGCTACTCAGGTAGATGGACAGTGGGTCATCCTCAGCCGATACGCCGACGACATCTGGCATCTCGATGGCTTCACCAGTAACCGGTCATCCTCTCAAAGACGCATAGACTTCAGTCAAGTGCCACTAGCATTTAGAGCGGTGGTGAAGGCGATAATGTACCGTTACGTAATGCGCGGGCGACAAGAAGCGGGTCGACCTAGAGGCTCTACGGCTCGTTATGTGTTCAATTCTGCACTGCCATTTCTGCGCCATCTTGAAATGCTGAAACTAGACCGCCTGAGCGTGGTTACACCGATGATCTGTATGGCCTACGTAACCGCCTGTAAAGCACACCTCCAGGCCAAGCGTTCTATAGGCAAACCATTATCACCGCGTGGGCTGGAAGCCCGCTTCATAGCAGTCGAAGCATTCTATGAACTCAGCCAGTATACCGACGACCCGATGCCTCAGCATCCTTGGCCCGAGACATCCGGAAGGGCAATGGCAGGGACTAATAGCGGGAACACTCGAAGTGTAAAGACGCCGCTGATCCCCGATGACGTGTTCTGCACCTTGTTCGGAGAGGCCCATCACCTAGTCGAGCGCGGTCATCAAGTGCTTAATCTGCGAGATGAGCTTGATACTGTAGCGGCGCAAGGCAATGCGCTCAGCGTCGAGGGTCTCGTTTGGGCTAAGAATCGCCACTTGAGCACCTCTGGTTGGGAAGGTGGTTTGAAGGTATTCAAAAAAGCGCTGATCGATCTACGCACGGCCTGCTACATCGTCTTGGCCAGCACCTCCGGCTGCCGCAACCACGAGCTGGCCAATCTACAGTCGGGCGCAGAGCGCCGCACAGAAGACGATGAGGGCATCATCTATCACTGGATGCGCTCTCGATCTGACAAAACCGATGCTGGCATACATGACTGGATGATTCCTGAGACCGCCGTGCGCGCTCTGCGCCTGATGGAACGCTGGAGCGCGCCCTACCGAGCGATGATCGCTGCTGAGATTATGCACCGCCGTCGCGCAAACCCGCTTGACCCACAAATCGCAGAGGCGCTAAAGCATCGCCATTCGCTGTTTCTCGGGGTAAATCCAAGGGCTAACAACCAAGTGCGCACACTCACCAATACGACTTGGGATCAGAACCTGAAGGCTTTTACCAAGAATTGCGGACTGAGCTGGAAACTCACCACTCACCAATTCCGCCGCAAATTCGCCAACTACGCCGCACACAGCCGCTTCGGCGACCTGCGCTACCTCAAAGAACATTACGCGCATTGGTCGATGGACTGAATCGCCCTGGGTTTCGTAGACACCTCTTTGCCTTAAACTGAGGCCAATCAGGAGGTGCCATGAGCAACCCACGTTATCCCGAAGAATTCAAAATCCAAGCGGTCAATCAAGTGACCGAAAAGAA